>NZ_BAAKJE010000187.1:0-42096 GCF_059704565.1 Massilia sp. NBRC 108631 | reverse complement strand
GCGCCGGCGCGCTTCGTCCAGGATGGCCGGCTGGGTGGTGACGGCGTACTGCTTCACGCGCGACGGGTAGAAGCCGCCGAAGGCGGCGTAGCTGGCGCCGGCGTCCTGCGCGTCCAGCGCCAGCTGCATGTCGCCGTAGCAGGAGGCGCCAATGATGGCGCCCGGCCCCAGCCGCGCGCGGGTCTCGGCGATGCGGGCGTCGGTGCCGCCCAGGTGCACGCCGTCCGCGCCGATCAGCAGGCACAGGTCGACATGGTCGTTGACCACGAAGGGCACGTTGTAGCGGCGGCACAGGGCCAGCAGCGCCGCGCTTTGCTCCATGCGCAATTCGGCGCCGGCGTGCTTGTGGCGGTACTGCAGCAGGGCCACGCCTTGCGCCAGCGCCAGCTCGCTCACGGCGAGCAGGCGGGATGTGTCGTCCCAGTCGGGGGTTACCAGGTAAAGTCCTTGCATGGCGTGTCTCTCTTTCTTGTGTAGTAGTGGCTAGCGTTGCGGAATGCGCTGTCCGGGAGCGATGGCGAAGGCGGCCGCCAGCGCGCGGTGGGTGTAGCCCTGGGCCCGCGCCAGCGCCTGCTGCATGGGATAGCCGTGCGCCAGCAGGGCGGCGATGGCGGCGGCCAGCGTGCAGCCGCTGCCGTGGAACTCGCCCGGCAGGCGGGCCCAGCTCCAGCCGTGGCCCGACGAGGGCGCCGGCTCGGTCGCCGCGCTGAACCAGCGGTTGATGACGGTGTCGCCGGCGCCGTGGCCGCCGGTGACCAGCACGTGGCGGCAGCCCTGATCGAGCAGCGCACGCGCGGCGCCGCGCGCGATCGCGTCGTCGCCGGGGCCGGCGCTGCCGTAGCCGGCGGCCAGCGCCGCCGCCTCCGGGCCGTTGGGGGTGATCAGCGTCACCAGCGGCAGCAGCACGGCCAGCGCCTGCACCGCATCGCCGCGCGAGAGCAGGTCGCCATGGCCGCTGGCCAGCACCGGGTCGAGCACCACGGGCAGCTCCGGCGATGTCCTGCGCAGTTGCGCGATCACTTGCGCGATCGCGGCCGCGTTCGCCGCGCTGCCGGGAATGCCGATCTTGACCGCGTCGACCTCCCCCTTGGCGAGCAGCGCGCGCGCCTGGCGCGACACCACGTCCGGCGCCACCGGCAGCACCTCGTGGACGCGGTCGTTGTCCTGCACCGTCAGCGCGGTGATGACCGGCAGCGCGTGCGCGCCCTGCGCGTGGATCGCCAGGATGTCGGCGGCGATGCCGGCGCCGCCGGACGGATCGGCGCCGGAAAACACCAGCACGCAGCGCGGCCTGGCCGGGCGCGCCGTCATGCCCTCGGTCATACCATGCGGCCCGCCATCGGGGACGACGGCGAGGCGGCGAACTTGCGCGCGATGCGGCCGGCCAGGAAGGCTTCGCGGCCGGCCTGCACGCCCAGCTTCATGGCGCGCGCCATGCGCACCGGGTCCTGCGCGCCGGCGATGGCGGTGTTCATCAGCACGCCGTCGCAGCCCAGCTCCATGGCGATGGCCGCGTCCGACGCCGTGCCCACGCCGGCGTCCACCAGCACCGGCACCTTGGCCTGCTCGATGATGAGCGACAGGTTCCACGGGTTGAGGATGCCCATGCCGGAGCCGATCAGCGACGCCAGCGGCATCACCGCCACGCAGCCGATGTCCTCCAGCATGCGCGCCTGGATCGGGTCGTCGCTGCAGTACACCATCACGTCGAAGCCGCCTTTCACCAGCTCCTTCGCGGCCACCAGCGTTTCGGGCATGTTGGGGAACAGCGTCTTCTCGTCGCCCAGCACTTCCAGCTTCACCAGCTTGTGGCCGTTGAGCAGCTCGCGCGCCATCTGCAGCGTGTAGACCGCGTCCTTGGCCGTGTAGCAGCCGGCCGTGTTGGGCAGGATGGTGTACTGCGACGGCGGCAGCACGTCCAGCAGGCTGGGGGTATCCGGGTTCTGGCCGATATTCACGCGGCGGATCGCCACCGTGATGATTTCCGCCGCCGCCGCGTCGGTTGCCTCGCGGGTCTGCTGCAGGTCCTTGTACTTGCCGCTGCCCACCAGCAGGCGCGAGCGGTAGCTCTTGCCCGCGATGGTCAGCAGGTCCTCGTTCTCGTTCTGGTTTTGGTCACGCATTGCTCTCTCCTTGTGTTGTTCAGCCGCCGCCGATGGCGCGCACGATGTCCACTTTGTCCTGCGGCTGCAGGGCGCGGCCGCGCCAGGCCTGGCGCGGCACCACGGTGCGGTTCACCGCCAGCGCCAGCGCCTGGTGCGCCAGCCCCAGCTCCTCCACCAGGGCCTGCAGGCTGTGCTGCGGCGGCACGCTGCGCGGCTCGCCGTTCAGCTCGATTGCGATAAAAGTCATGGGTCCCTCCGCCTGCTCAAGCCTTGCTGTAGAGCTGCGCGCCCTTCTTCACGAACTCCACGGCCTTCTCCTGCATGCCCTGGGCCGCGTAGTCGCGCACTTCCTGCGTGATCTTCATCGAGCAGAAATGCGGGCCGCACATGGAACAGAAGTGCGCCACCTTGGCGCTGTCTTTCGGCAGCGTCTCGTCGTGGAAGGCGCGCGCCTTGTCCGGGTCCAGGCCGATGTTGAACTGGTCTTCCCAGCGGAACTCGAAGCGCGCCTTGGACAGCGCGTTGTCGCGGATCTGCGCGCCGGGATGGCCCTTGGCCAGGTCGGCCGCGTGGGCGGCGATCTTGTAGGTGATGATGCCGTCCTTGACGTCGTCCTTGTTCGGCAGGCCCAGGTGCTCCTTGGGCGTGACGTAGCACAGCATGGCCGTGCCGTACCAGCCGATCAGCGCGGCACCGATGCCGGAGGTGATGTGGTCGTAGCCGGGCGCGATGTCGGTGGTCAGCGGGCCCAGCGTGTAGAACGGCGCCTCGCTGCATTGCTCCAGCTGCAGGTCCATGTTCTCCTTGATCAGCTGCATCGGCACGTGGCCCGGGCCTTCGATCATCACCTGCACGCCGTGCTGCCACGCCACCTGGGTCAGTTCGCCCAGCGTCTTCAGCTCGCCCAGCTGCGCTTCGTCGTTGGCGTCGTAGATCGAGCCGGGACGCAGGCCGTCGCCCAGGCTGAAGGACACGTCGTAGGCCTTCATGATTTCGCAGATGTCTTCGAAGTGCGTGTACAGGAAGGATTCCTTGTGGTGCGCCAGGCACCACTTGGCCATGATGGAGCCGCCGCGCGAGACGATGCCGGTCAGGCGCTTGGCCGTCAGCGGCACGTAGCGCAGCAGCACGCCGGCGTGGATGGTGAAGTAGTCCACGCCCTGCTCGGCCTGTTCGATCAGCGTGTCGCGGAAGATCTCCCAGGTCAGGTCCTCGGCTTTGCCGTTGACCTTTTCCAGCGCCTGGTAGATCGGCACAGTGCCGATCGGTACCGGGCTGTTGCGGATGATCCATTCGCGCGTTTCGTGGATATGCTTGCCGGTCGACAGGTCCATCACGTTGTCGCCGCCCCAGCGGATGGCCCAGGTCATCTTCTCCACTTCCTCGCCGATGGACGAGGTGACGGCGGAGTTGCCGATGTTGGCGTTGATCTTGACCAGGAAATTGCGGCCGATGATCATCGGTTCCACTTCCGGGTGGTTGATGTTGGCCGGGATGATGGCGCGGCCGCGGGCGATTTCCTCGCGCACGAATTCCGGCGTGATCTCGGCCGGGATGGAGGCGCCGTAGTTCTGGCCCGGGTGCTGGCGGCCCATCAGGTCGGCCATGCGCTCGCCCATCGGGCCGGACGCCTTCAGCTCTTCCAGGTACTCTTTGCGGCGCAGGTTCTCGCGGATGGCGACGAACTCCATCTCAGGCGTGATGATGCCCTGGCGCGCGTAGTGCATCTGGGTCACATTGCCACCGGCCTTGGCGCGGCGCGGCTTGCGCGTCAGGTTGAAGCGCAGCTCGGCCAGCGCCGGGTCTTCCAGGCGCTGCTTGCCGTACTCCGAGGTCGGACCGTCCAGTTCCTCGGTGTCGTCGCGGTCCAGTATCCACGGCAGGCGCGGCGTGGCCAGGCCGGAGCGGATATCGATCTGCACCTCGGGGTCGGTGTACGGACCGGAGGTGTCGTACACGTAGATGGGGGGATTCTTCTCGTGGCCGAACGAGGCGGACGTGTCGGACTGCGAGATCTCGCGCATGGGTACGCGGATATCCGGGCGGCTGCCCTCGACGTAGATCTTGCGGGAATTAGGAAGTGGCGCGATGGCTGCGCTGTCCACTTCGGCGGTGGCGGACAGGAATTTCGGATTGGCGTTCATTTGGCTCCTTTGTTAGCTACAGGAGCCAGCAAAGGAGGATTCGGCAAATCGCGGCAGCGGCGCGCACCCCGAAGCGCGGGCGCGCGGCGTTGCGGATGGAGGCCTAAAGCTTCCCTTCGCTGGCATTATCCAGATCAGGTTCGGAGGGTATTTCTCACCCGCGCCGCTTTCGCGACGCAGGACCCCTAGCGTGTGCCGCCTTGCGGCAGCGAATCGAATTATACATCTCCCATAGCTGTGTACAACTTATATTTGAAACAATACCGCCTATTGCGGGCGGTACGTTACCGTCAGCGTGTAGCTGGAAGCGGAATAGCCGTTCAGCAGCACGTACACATCGCCGTTGGCGGCCATGGTGACGGTGCAGCTCTCGGTGCTGGTCGAGCCGTCGGACTTGCAGTCATAGGTGCTGGTGGTGGGCACGCTGGTCTTGCGCACGTACAGGTCGGTGTCGCCGCTGCCGGTGGTGGAAGCCTTGAAGCTGCCTGCGCCGGCCTTGAACGGACCGAAGCTGCGGGTCTGGTTGCGGGCCAGGCTGCCGCTGAAGGTTTCCACCTTGTCCGGCAGCGGCAGCACGCCCGGGCCGTCGCTGCCCAGCTCCACCGCGAAGCTCAGGCCCAGCCGCGCGAATTTGAGCGCGTGGTCGGCCTGGTTGCCGCTGTTGGCGTAGGTGTCGTTGGCGGTGTGGATGTAGGGGTTGTCCTGCGAGAACGAGGTCTCGAACGGCATCGAAGTCCAGTAGCCGGCGGCGGTCCAGGAGGCATGGTCCGAGCAGCCGTAGCCGCACTTGTCGTAGCCTATCGTCAGCGTGGGCTGGTAGGTGGTGATCAGGTTGGCGACGAAGGTGTTCTGCTGGCTGTCGGTGTAGTCGGTGTAGATGTAGATGTCGGACGGCGAACCCTTGTAGTTGGTCATGTCCAGCTGCATCACGCCGACCACGTTGATGTTGTTGTTCTTGTGGTACTGCGCGATTTCCTGCGAGCCGCGCAGGCCGACTTCCTCGGCGGCGTAGCCTATCATCTTGATGGTGCGGCGCGGCTTGTAGCCGCTGGCAATCATGGCGCGCAGCGCCTCGGTCATGCTGGCGATGCCGGAGGCGTCGTCGTCCGCGCCTGGCGCGCGGGTCGACTCGCCGGTGCCGCTGCCGCTGATCGAATCCAGGTGGCCGCCCAGCACCACCACTTCCGCAGCGTTGTCGGTGCCGGCGATGGTGGCGATGACCGACTTCTGCGGATAGGCCGCGTGCGTGAACTGCGTCACCGTGATGTCGCTGCGGCCGGCCGCCATGGTGGTCCACTTCTGCTTCAGCCAGTTGGAGGCGGCCACGCCGCTGGTGGTGGTGTAGTAGCGGTTGGTGTGCGCCGACAGGTCGATGATGGTCTGGGCGATGTTGGACGCTTGCATCTGCGGCAGCAGAGGATTAATGACGGTCTGCTGGTCGATCGCGTATGAGGGGCGCGGCACGGCCAGGGCGGCCAGCGTGGTCTTGGGCGCCAGCGCGGAAATGCCGGCCGCTTCGCTTACGTGCGCCATGAAGCCGCCGCAGCGGTGCAGTTCCTTGTGCACGGCTGCCGACAGCGCCAGCATCTGCTGCTCGCTCACCTCCACCAGGTGCACCTTCTCCTGGGCGGCGATGGCGTTGGCGCCGCCGGCGGCCACGCTGGTGACCATGGTGGAGCGGCTCTCGCGCTTGACCGCTTGCGGCGCGTTCTTCTTGAGCTGCTCGTAGGCGGCGTCGCCCACGGTGATCCATATCGTGCCGTTCTGCGCGCAGGCGCCGGCGGACGCGCCGGCCAGCAGGCCGGCGACGATCAATAAGTTGATACGAGCTGCCATGTCAGTCTCCAGGAGTCGGTTTTCAGGCGGCCCAAGGTAAACAGTGGCGGGAACGGAGTCAAAAAAATTACAAAAATAGACACAGCTGCGAGCGATGTCTCAGGCTTAACAGCGCCTAGCGGGACACGCCGCAGCTGGCAATGCCTTCAATCGCACCGCTCCACAAGCCAAGATGGCCACGGTTTTTCGCCACGAATTTGCCTTGCACGAAAGCGTAGCGCAAGGTCTTGCAGCGCAGGTCCGCGCCATCCTTGCTGAAGGTGACCCACAGGCCGTTGCGCCGGATGCCATGGTCGTAGTCGTCGCGGTGAAAGTAGATGGCGTCGCCTTCGAACTCGCGCACCAGGTAGCCGGTAACGCGCACCTGCTTGCCGTCGAAGCGGGCCGGGTTGGCCACCAGTTCGATCAGCGACACCTCCTGCGGTGCGCGCGCCTGCGCCGCAGGCGCAGCTTGCGCCACCATCGCCGCTACGCCGGCCGCCATCATCATCCATCCCGCCACAAACGCTTTCACTGCCCTGCTCCGTCAACTATACGAGCGCCTATGATAACCGGGCATCCCGGAACAAAAAAGCCCCGCCGAAGCGGGGCTGACGCGAAGCGCCTGGAATTACTTGGCGGGGTGCGCCGGAGTCGCTGGCGCAGCAGGCGCGGCCGGGGTTGCAGCCGTTGCAGGCGCTGCCGATGAAGCCGGGGTGGCTGCCGAAGCCGGGGCGGCTGGCGTGGCCGGGGTGGCGGCATGCGCTGCCTTGTCGGCGTGGTGCTTGCCGTCCTTGGCGTGCGCCTTCTCTTTCGACTTCTCTGCCTTTTCTACTTTGGCTTCGGCCTTGGCCGACGGCGCGGTGGCCGTGGCCGGGGATTGTGCGAATGCAGCGGTAGCAAACAGGCCGGCGATCAGGGTAGCGATGGTCTTGGTCATGATGGTTTTTCCTTGTTCAGTGAGTGTGCGTTGTCTTCAGTGTCCAGTGCTGCGATTACTTGGCTGCCGAAGCGACTGCCGGGGTGGCCGCAGTAGCCGGGATGGCCGGGGTGGCGGCCGGAGCGCTTGCGGTCTTCTCCGCTGGCTTGGCTTCCTTCTCGGTCTTGGTGTGACGCACTTTCTTCACGGTCTTCTTGTGTTCCTTCGCTGGCTCCGCCTTCACGTCGGTCTTGGCGGCTTCCTTGACTTCAGCCTTGGCGGCAACCGCTTCGGTCTTGGCCGAAGGTGCTGCTGCGGCGGCGGCAGGAGCCGGGGTTTGAGCGAAAGCTGCGGTAGCGAACAGGCCGGCGATCAGGGTAGCGATGGTCTTGGTCATGATGTATTTCCTCTGTAATGATATAAACGGTTTAGGTTGTTTTTTACTGCTTACTTCACTGCAGGGGCAGCTGGCTTTGCTGCTTCCTCTATCTCGTGCACATGTGCCGTGTCACTGGGCAGAAAACGCGGCCCGCCCCCCGGCAGTTGACGGCCTTTACACGCGCTTACAACTTGCTGCAATTGCTTACAGTTGGCCCCCTCTCGCGCACTCGTGCTACTATCGGAAAATGATCACGCCATCCATCCCGCAATCGGCGCAAGCCGCACATTTCGACGCATGTCCCCGCAGGCCATAGAAGCCTGCTGATCACGTTACCCCACACATCCTCAGTTTTTCTATCGGCCACAGCGAGTTTCTGCTCCTGTGGCCTTTTGCATTTTTGGAGCCTTCAATGGAGCAAATCCCGGAGCTAATGCTGTACGACACTTACCAGCGCGAGCTGCGTCCTTTCAAGCCGCTTGAACCGGGCAAGGCCGGCCTTTACGCATGCGGACCGACGGTCTACGACTACGCGCATATCGGCAACCTGCGCACCTACCTGTTCGGCGACGTGCTGCGGCGCGTGCTGGCATTGAACGGCTACCAAGTTACGCACGTGCTTTGCATCACCGACGTCGGGCACCTGACCTCGGACGCCGATACCGGCGAGGACAAGATGGAGAAAGGTAGCCGCCGCACCAGCCAGTCGGCATGGGAGATTGCGGAGTTCTACACCAGGGCGTTCCAGCAGGATCTCGCGCAGTTGCACATCCAGGCGCCGACGGTATGGGCACGCGCCACGCAGCACATAGAAGAACAGATCGCCTTCATTGCCGAGATCGAGCGCAACGGCTTTGCCTACCGCACGGCGGACGGCATCTACTTCGACACGCAGCGCCTGGAACGCTACGGCCACCTGGCGCGCCTCAACATCGCGGGCCAGCAGTCCGGCCACCGCGTGGACATTCGCGACAAGCGCTCCGCCACCGATTTCGCGCTGTGGAAATTCAGCGGCGCTGAACAGCGCCAGATGGAGTGGGACAGTCCTTGGGGCCGGGGCTTCCCGGGCTGGCACATCGAATGCTCGGCCATGTCCACCCGCTATCTGGGCGCGCTGTTCGACATTCATATCGGCGGCGAGGACCATATCCCGGTCCACCATACCAACGAGATCGCACAGCACGAGGCATGCCACAGCCACCCGCCGGCGCGCTATTGGCTGCACGGCGCATTCCTGAAGCTGGAAGGCGGCGACAAGATGTCGAAGTCCGACGGCGGTTTCCTGCGCCTCGCCGCAGTTGCCGAGCGCGGCTACGATCCGCTGGCATACCGCTATCTGGCGCTGTCGGCCCACTACCGCTCGCCGCTGTCGTTCTCGTGGGACGCGCTGGATGCCGCGCACACGGCGCTCGGCCGCCTGCGCCAGGCCTGCCATCGCCTGCCGGACGGCGGCCGACCCGATCCCGCATACCGGCAGGCGATGCTGGCCAACCTGAATCAGGATCTGAATACGCCCAGGGCGCTGGCACTGATGTGGGAGCTGCTGAAATCCCCGCTTCCGGGCGCAGTGCAGAAAGCGACCATCCGGTGGCTGGACCAGGTGCTGGGCCTGAGGCTGGATGAGTGGACGCCGCCCCGGCACGCCATTCCTGAGCCGGTGCAGCAACTGGCTGCCGCGCGCGACCTGGCGCGCTCGGAAAGGCGCTGGGCCGACGCGGACGCCACGCGGCTGGCCATCGAGGCGGCGGGCTTCGCGGTGCGCGATACGGCGGCGGGCACCATCGTTGAACCGCGATAGCGCCAGGCGCGCTGCCGCTCAGCGGCTGTGCAGGTGCACCGCCAGCCACAGCGCGCCGTCGCTGACGCTCAGCACCGTGTGCGGGGTTCTCGAGGGGATGAAAAGGTAGTCGCCGGATTTGAGCTGCACGCTCTCGCCATCCACTTGCAGCAGCGCCTCGCCCTGCAGCAGGACCACCCATTCGTCCTGCTCCTGCACATATTCCTGCGATGCGATTTTCGACGAGCTGACGATGCGCTCCACCAGCAGCCCTTTGTGGCTAAGCAGCGCTTCGAAGCGTTCGCCTTCGGGCGGCGGGGCTGCGTCGGCAAACAGGTTGGCTGGGGTCATGGTCGGCTCCTTGAAGTTGGAGCGATTGTACCGGCAAAAAAAATCCCCGCAATTGCGGGGATTTCTGTCAAGGCGGAAGCCGATTACTTGGCGGCAGGTGCGCTCGCCACTTCCGCAGGCTTTACTTCTTTTGCAGCCTTGGCATGCGCCTTGGCCTTGGTTTTTTCGGACTTCTCGTGCGCCTTGGCTTTCTCTACTTTGGCGTCCGCTTTGGCGCTGGCCATGTCTTCGTGGGCGCTGGCGACGGCCTTGGTTTCCTTGGCTTCGGCTTTCGCAACTTCCTTGTGCTCCTTGGCTTCCGCTTTCACCGCTTTGGCTTCAGCTTTGGCGGCCGGCACCGTGGTGGCGGCTGGTGCTGCGGCAGGGGCTGGGGTCTGAGCAAATGCTGCGGTAGCGAACAGACCGGCGATCAGGGTAGCGATTACGTTTTTCATGTTCAGAGTCCTCTATCAAAGTTGTGGTGTAGGGCACGTTTGCCGTGTCACTGAGCGAAAAACGCGGCCGGAGCCGATGCGGTTGACGCCCCTTACACGTGCTTACAACTTGCTGTATTTGCTTACAGATGGACTTCCCTGGAGCGTGCCTGCCGTTCGAAGCGGTTATCGAAATAGGCGCGCCGGCCGCGCAGCATCTGCCACAGGCTTTCCAGTGGATAGGCTGCGAGGAACACCGGCCCCCACCTTTCATACTGGCGCACATGCTCATGCTCGTGCGGCCGCAGGCGTTCCAGCTCCTGCGCGGTGGTGCCGATGACGCAATGGCCGAACGTGATGGCGGTGAAGGGCAGCCTGCGCAGCCAGGAAGCCTGCCCGCGCTCCGACAGCGCCACCTCGACCACGCCGTCGGCAAGGCGCGAGCGGGCGCCGAACAGGAAGGCGGGAGCGGCCAGGCACAGGCCGAGCGCCGTGCATGGGGAAGCCCAGGCATAGCGCAGCAGGCGGGAAACAAAGGGTGGTGCGGAACGAGGTGCGGACATGGGCGCATCTTAGCACCGGCAACGCGCTACAGGGCGGCGCGGCGGAGCGCCTTCAGCAGCACCGCGCGCGCCTGCTCCTGCTGCGCTTCGCGCGTGATGGTCGCCGCGCCGTCCCCCAGTTGGCGGCCGTAATGGCCGAACTGGGCATGGTTGCCTCCCACGATCTGCACCATCTCCGTCTGCGGCGGCAGCAGGCGCCAGTTGGCCAGCACGCGCGCCGCCGGCGCCACGTCGTCATTGCCGGCGTAGACCTTGGCCACCGGCATGGTGAGCGCTGCCAGGCTATGCTCCTTCGGATGCGTGGTGCCGATCAGTACCAGCGCTGCGGCGCCGCGCCCGCCGCCGCCGGCAAGGCGCGCCGCCAGCGCAGCGCCCTGTGAATGCCCGGCCACCACCCAGCCGGCAACGCCGGGATGCGCCGCCATCGCGCTCGCGGCGCGTGCCAGCGCCTCGGCCTTGTGCGATTGCAGCGGCGCGAAACGGTAGGGCAACTTGACGATGACGACCGGGAAGCCAGCGTCCGCTACCGGCCGCAGCAACGGCGCGTAAGCCTGCGCCGCCACGCCCGCACCGCAAAAGAACAGCAGCGCGGTCCGCGCGCCGGGCGCTGCGGGCTGGAATTCCAGGTAGGCGGCGTCCTCCCGGACGGCGGCGCGCGCATCGGCCTGCAGCAAGCGGCTGTCCACGCCCTGGGTGCGGTAGGAATTGACCAGCCAGACGCTCGATAAAACGGCCCAGGCCAGAAAACCGCGGCTGATCCAGCGCCGCGCGGCGGAGCGCTTACGGGGCGTACTGGTTGCAACTGTGTCCATATGGCCGTCAAAATTATCAATATGGCAGCATTATAGGGCCTAAGCATGGCCAAAAAAATTGTGCACTGCGGTGCCGGCGGCATGCGCAGGGGGCATTGCCCCTTTATAATGGTCGTTTTCGCCTACAACACAGCCCAACATCATGGAATTAGCCAAGTCTTTCGAGCCCGCCGACATTGAACAGTTCTGGCGCAGCGAGTGGGAGAAGCGCGGTTACTACGCCGCCTCCCTCGACCTGTCCAAGCCTTCCTTCAGCATCCAGCTGCCGCCGCCGAACGTGACCGGCACGCTGCACATGGGCCACGCGTTCAACCAGACCATTATGGACGGCCTGACCCGCTACCATCGCATGCTGGGCCATAACACCGCCTGGATCCCGGGCACCGACCACGCCGGCATCGCCACCCAGATCGTGGTGGAGCGCCAGCTGGACGCGCAGAAGATTTCGCGCCATGACCTGGGCCGTGAAAAGTTCATCGAAAAAGTCTGGGAGTGGAAAGAGAAATCCGGTTCCACCATCACCGGCCAGATGCGCCGCATGGGCACCTCCCCTGACTGGGCCCGCGAATACTTCACCATGGACGAGCCGCGCTCGAAAGTGGTGTCCGAAGTGTTCGTGCGCCTGTTCGAACAGGGCCTGATCTACCGCGGCAAGCGCCTGGTCAACTGGGACCCGGTGCTGGGCACCGCAGTGTCCGACCTGGAAGTGGTGTCGGAAGAAGAAGACGGTTCGATGTGGTACATCAAGTACCCGCTGGCCGATGGCAGCGGCTCGCTGACCGTGGCCACCACCCGTCCTGAAACCATGCTGGGCGACGTGGCCGTGGCCGTGGACCCGACCGACGAGCGCTACCAAGCGCTGGTGGGCAAGATGCTCAAGCTGCCGCTGTGCGACCGCGAGATCCCCGTCATCGCCGACTCCTACGTGGACAAGGCCTTCGGCACCGGCTGCGTGAAGATCACCCCTGCGCACGACTTCAACGACTACGCCGTCGGCCAGCGCCACAAGCTGGAAATGATCACCATCCTGACGCTGGACGCGAAGATCGCCGACAACGCGCCGGCCGCCTACGTGGGCATGGACCGCTTCGCCGCCCGCAAGCAGATCGTGGCCGACCTGGACGCGCAAGGCCTGCTGGAGCAGGTCAAGCCGCACAAACTGATGGTGCCGCGCGGCGACCGCACCGGCGTGGTCATCGAACCGATGCTGACCGACCAGTGGTTCGTCGCCATGAGCAAGCCGGCCCCTGAAGGCACTTTCAACCCGGGCAAGTCGATCACCGACGTGGCGCTGGAAAAAGTGGCCAGCGGCGAGATCAAATTCGTGCCGGAAAACTGGAGCACCACCTACAACCAGTGGCTCAACAACATCCAGGATTGGTGCATTTCGCGCCAGCTGTGGTGGGGCCACCAGATCCCTGCATGGTACGACGAGCAGGGCAACATCTTCGTGGCGCGCACCGAAGCCGAAGCCGTGGCCAAGCAGCAGGCGGCCGGCAGCACCGGCGCCCTGCGCCGCGACAGCGACGTGCTCGACACCTGGTTCTCGTCCGCGCTGGTGCCCTTCTCCACCCTGGGCTGGCCGGAAGAAACGCCTGACCTGAAGGCCTTCCTGCCGTCGTCCGTGCTGGTGACCGGATTCGACATCATCTTCTTCTGGGTCGCGCGCATGGTCATGATGACCGCGCACTTCACCGGCAAGGTGCCGTTCAACACCGTGTACGTGCACGGCCTGGTGCGCGATTCGCAGGGCCAGAAGATGTCCAAGTCCAAGGGCAACACACTGGACCCGATCGACCTGATCGACGGCATCGGCATCGACGCGCTGGTGGAAAAACGCACCACCGGCCTGATGAACCCGAAAACGGCCGAGAAGATCGCCAAGGCCACCCGCAAGGAGTTTCCGGAAGGCATCGCCGCCTACGGCACCGACGCGGTGCGCTTCACGATGGCGTCCTACGCCTCGCTGGGCCGCAACATCAACTTCGACCTGGGCCGCTGCGAAGGCTACCGCAACTTCAGCAACAAGCTGTGGAACGCCACCCGCTTCGTGATGATGAACACCGAGGGCAAGGATTGCAGCGCCAGCGATGCGGACCTGTCGCAGGCCGACAAGTGGATCATCTCGCTGCTGCAGAAGGCCGAGGCGGACGTGGTGAAGGGCTTCGAAGACTACCGCTTCGACAACATCGCCAGCACCATCTACAAGTTCGTGTGGGACGAGTACTGCGACTGGTACCTGGAGCTGGCCAAGGTGCAGGTCCAGAACGGCACCGAAGGCCAGCAGCGCGCCACCCGCCACACGCTGCTGCGCGTACTGGAAGTGGTGCTGCGCATGGCGCACCCGATCATCCCGTTCGTGACCGAGGAACTGTGGCAGGCCGTGGCGCCGCTGGCCGGCAAGGACAGCGCGGGCAAATCAATCATGACCCAGCAATACCCGCTGCCGAACCTGGCCAACATCGACGAAGCGGCCGAAGCCTGGATGGGCGAGCTGAAAACGCTGACCGACGCCACCCGCAACCTGCGCGGCGAAATGAAGCTGGCGCCGTCGCTGCGCGTGCCGCTGATCGTGGAAGCGTCGTCGCCGCAGGACAAGGCTCGCCTGGCCGTGTACGCGCCGTACATCCAGGCGCTGGGCAAGCTGGCCGACGTGGCCATCGTCGACGCGCTGCCGGAAACCACGGCGGCCGTGTCCATCGTCGGCACCACCAAGCTGATGCTGAAAGTGGAAATCGACGTGGCGGCCGAGCGCGAGCGCCTGTCGAAGGAAATCGCCCGCATCGACGCGGAAATCGCCAAGGCCAGCACCAAGCTGTCCAGCGAAAGCTTCGTGGCGCGCGCGCCCGCTGCCGTGGTGGCGCAGGAGAAGGAACGCCTGGCCAACTTCACCGCCACCATCGAGAAGATGCGCGAACAGCTGGCCAAGCTGCCAGCCTAAGCCCGCCGCACTCCCCCGCAAGCCGGCCTCGCGCCGGCTTTTTTTCGTCCTCGTGAAAAATCGAACGACTACTCTATTTTTTACCGCTACACTCGCCAGACAAACATAACCCTGGAGACAACCTTATGCGCAACTGGATCAACACCGGCGCCCTCGCCGCCGCCATCATGGCCATGGCCCCCGCCTTCGCCAATGACGCCTCGCCGGTCGGCCTGTGGAAGAATATCGACGACGTAAGCGGCAAGCCGAAAGCGCTGATCCGCATCAGCGAGAGCAACGGCGTATTGCAAGGCAAAATCGAGAAGCTGTTCCGCGCCCCGGACCAGGAACAGAATCCCAAGTGCGACAAGTGCACCGACGCGCGCAAGGACCAGCCCATCATCGGCATGCAGCTGCTGACCGGCCTGAAGAAAGATGGCGACGCCTATACCGGCGGCGAGATCGTCGATCCGGAAGACGGCAAAGTCTACAAGAGCAAGATGGAACTGGCCGACGGCGGCAAGAAGCTGAAGGTGCGCGGCTACGTCGGCGTGCCGATGTTCGGCCGCTCGCAGACCTGGCTGCGCCAGGAGTAAGGCAGCCGTGCGCTAGACCGGCTGCTGCTCCGGCTCGGGCGCCGGCAGCGGTTCCGACAGCCGCAGCGAATTCGCGTCGCTACGGAACACCAGCGGCTGCAGCGTGCCCGCCGCCTGCGCGCGGTGGGCGTGCACCACGATCTGTTTCAGCTCGCCGTGCCGGGGCGACTTGGCGCACACCGGGTCCGTGCCGGCCGCGTCGCCGGCCAGCGCCAGCGCCTGGCAGCGGCAACCGCCGAAGTCCTTGTGCTTGTCCTCGCAGCTGCGGCACGGCTCCTGCATCCACGCGTCGCCCCGAAACTTGTTGAACGCCTCGCTGTGGTACCAGATGTCGCGCAGGCCGGTCTGCGCCACGTGCGGGAACGCCAGCCCCGGGATGCTGCGCGCCGCATGGCACGGCAGCGCGGCGCCGTCCGCCGCCACCGCCATGAACATCGAGCCCCAGCCGTTCACGCAGGCCTTGGGCCTGCCCTCGAAATAATCCGGCACCACGAACAGGATGCGCAAACGGTCGCCGACCCGCTCGCGATAGCGCTCCACCACCGCCTCTGCCCTGCGCAGCTGCTCCTGCGTCGGCATCAGCTGGGCGCGGTTCACCAGGCCCCAGCCGTAATACTGTGTGTTGGCCAGCTCCAGGTATTCCGCCCCCATCGCCAGCGCCATGTCGATGATGCGGTCCACATGGTCGAGATTGAAGCGGTGCAGCACCACGTTCAGCACCATCGGATACTCGAAACGCTTGATCAGCGCCGCCACGCGCGACTTCAGCTCGTAGGTGCGGGTGCTGCTGAGGAAGTCGTTCATCTCGCGCGTGGAATCCTGGAACGACAGCTGGATGTGGTCCAGGCCCGCCTCCGACAGGCGGCGCAGGCGCTCCTCGGTCAAGCCTATGCCGGACGTGATCAGGTTGGTGTAGTAGCCCAGCCGGCGCCCCTCGGCCACCAGCAGTTCCAGGTCATCGCGCAGCAGCGGTTCGCCGCCCGAGAAGCCCAGCTGCGCGGCGCCCAGCTCGCGCCCCTGGCGCAGCACGTCCAGCCACTGTTCGGTCGTCAGCTCCGCGCGGTTGCGCGCGTAGTCCACCGGGTTGTAGCAGAACGCGCAATGCAGCGGGCAGCGGTAGGTCAGCTCGGCCAGCAACCACAAGGGCGGCGCCACAGGCGCCACCGGTGCGTCGCCAGCCTGCCGGGTGGCCGCCTCAGACAAGCCAGCCCCGCTGCCGCGCATCGGCCACGAAGGCCTGCACGTCCGCCGCCAGCCCGCTGGCGTTGAAGGCTTGCTCCAGCTGCGCCACGATGTCCGGCAAGGCGCTGCGGCCGTCGCAGCGCTTGAGGATCGCGGCCGCGCTGCCGTTCAGCTTCACCATACCCTCCGGGTACAGCAGCACATAGGCGCCCTGCGCCTCTTCCCACTGCAGGCGGAACATCCGCGAAAGCCGGGGCTGACTGGTCATCGTTTCCATGCTTGCCTCACTTGGTTGACTAGCCGTAGGCGCGGTCGATCGCATCCATCATCGACCACAGCACATCGAGCTTGAATTGCAGTATCTCCAGCGCGCGCTCCTGCTGCGGGCGCGTGACGAAATGCGCCAGCGTCACCTGCAAGCCGTGCTCCACGTCGCGCTCGGCCAGCGAAATCCGGCTGCGGAAGTAGTGCAGGCCGGCCGGGTCTATCCACGGGTAGTTGCGCGGCCAGCTGGCCAGCCTGTCCTGGTGGATACGGGGCGCGAACATCTCGGTCAGCGATGAGCACACGCCCTCCTGCCACGACGCCTGGCGCGCGAAGTTGACGTAGGCGTCCACCGCGAAGCGCACGCCGGGCAGCACGTGCTGCAGCGACCACAGTTCGGCGCGCGCAATGCCGACCGCTTCGCCCAGCCGGGACCAGGCTTCGATGCCGCCCTCGTTGTCGCCCCAGCCGTCATGGTCGAGGATGCGCAGCAGCCAGCGGCGGCGCGTTTCGCGGTCCGGGCAGTTGGCCAGGATGGCGGCGTCCTTCTGCGGAATGCGGATCTGGTAGTAGAAGCGGTTGGCCACCCAGCCGCGTAGCTGCTCCGGGGTCAGGCTGCCTTCCTGCATCCGCACATTGAAGGGATGGTGGATGTGGTAGTGCGTTTCCTTTGCCAGCAATTGCGCCTGGAAAGTGAGCGGATCCCAGCGGGGCGCCATGTTCATAGCAGTATCTCCATGCCGTCGTAGGCCAGCTCGATGCCGCGCCCGCGCATGATGGCGTGCTGCGGCGAGTCTTCATCGAGGATGGGGTTGGTGTTGTTGATGTGGATGAGGATCTTGCGGCTGGCCGGCAAGCCGTCCAGCACCTCCATCATGCCGCCGGCGCCGGACTGCGGCAGGTGGCCCATGGCGGCGGCGGGCTTGCCGGAGAAGCCCTGCGCCATCATCTCGTCCTCGGTCCAGAACGTGCCGTCCACCAGCAGGCAGTCGGCTTCGCGCATGGCGGCAGCGGTCAATGGCGCGACGGCGCCCAGGCCGGGCGCGTAGAACAGCTTTTTGCCGGTGAGCAGGTCGTGCGCCAGCAGGCCGATGTTGTCGCCCGGCTGCGGCTGCTCGCGGTGCGGCGAATAAGGCGGCGCCTTGCTGTCGAGCGGCACGGCCGTGAAACGGATGCCCTCCAGCTGCGGCACCGCGAAGCTGCAGGGCTCGCCGCGCGCAACGGCCAGCTCGCGCCATTGCACGCCGCAGTAATGTCCCAGCACCTTCGCCAGCGGGTAGCCGCCCTGCAGGTCCTGCCACACGGGCGCGCTGCAGTACAGCGGGATCGGCCGCCCCTCGCGCAGCATCATCAGGCCGGTCGTGTGGTCCACCTGCGCGTCCATCAGCAGCACGGCGGCGATGCCGCTGTCGCGCGCCGCGCGGGCCGGCTGCAAGGCAGGCGTGGCGCGGATCTGCGCCAGGATGTCGGGCGATGCGTTGACCAGCAGCCAGTCGCTGCCGTTGGCCGAGATCGCGATGGACGACTGGGTGCGCGCGCGGCTGCGGATGGTGCCCCGGCGCAGGCCGTCGCAGTTGCGGCAATTGCAGTTCCACTGCGGATAACCGCCGCCCGCCGCCGAGCCGAGTACGATAATTTTCATGATGCGTCCGATCGGCGCCGCAGCCGCCGCCCGAAGCCGGCGGCTGCGGCCAGCCTTAGCGATTAAAAACGTACAGCGTGATTTCGAAGCCGAAACGGAAGTCGATGAATTCGGGTTTGCTCCATTGCATGACAGTCTCCTTGGGTATATGAGTGGATTGAAGCCCCGAAGCGTGCGCCCCGGGACGTTCATCCCTACCCTCGCAACTTCCGTGCCGTGCGGCCTCGCGCCGTGCACGGCACCTGTGCGCCGTGCCACAACGAGCCGTGTTGAGACAGGTGTTGCAGAATGGATCAGTTGAGCGGAACAACTGAGTGGAACAACAGAGCGGAACCGCGCGTGGGACAACTCAGGCGTGCGCGGCGAACAGCCCAAAACGCCTATATTCCCGTGTTGTTCTTTTGAAAAGGAAAAGCCATGCCGTCCGTCCGCCGCCACGCGCTGATCGCCCTCTCCGTTTGCATGCCCCTGCTGGCCGGCGCCGCCGGCGGCAGCTACAAGGAAAAGGCCGGCGCCAGCGACTACCCGCTGCTGAGCCGCTTCCAGGGCTCCATCCTGGCCAACGCCGGCAGCATCAATTTCGAGCAGGCCGTGGTGCCGCTGGGCGACGGCAAGAGCATGCCGCTGGAAGGCAAGTTCCATAACTACTACTATGTCGCGCCGGCCAGCGTGGGCGACCTGGAAGTATTCCGCAGCTACCAGGCGGCACTGGAGCGCAGCCGCTTCAAGATCCTGTACGCCTGCGACGTGCCGGAACAGTGCGCCCGCCAGAAGCTGGGCGCCTACGCGGCAAGCTGGTCGGAAAAGCCGCAAGCCTTCGTCGGCGGCTATTCCTCGATCACGCGCCTGGGCGAGAACGGCAACTACCCGCCGCGCTACCTGGTGGCGCAGCTGGCGCGGCCGGAAGGCAATGTGACGGCCATCCTCACGGTGCAGCCGGCCTCCAGCACGCAGAAGGACAACGGCGTCGGCAGCCCCTATTTCCTGCAGGTGATCGAATCGGGCGCAATGAAGGCCGGCAACGTCACGGTGAGCGCGGACGAGTTGGGCAAAGGCCTGGCCGCAGAGGGCAAGATCGCCCTGTACGGCGTGTTCTTCGACACCGGCAAGGCCGGGCTCAGGCCGGAATCCAAGACCCAGCTGGACGAAATGGGCAAGCTGCTCACGCAGAACAAGCAGCTGAAGGTGGCCATCGTCGGCCACACCGACAACCAGGGCAGCCTGGAAGCCAACAGCACGCTGTCGCAAAAGCGCGCGGAAGCCGTGGTGGCTGCGCTGGGCGGCACCTACAAGATCGACACCAGGCGCCTGCTGGCGCGCGGCGTGGCCAGCCTGGCGCCGGTGGCGTCCAACGGCAGCGAGGCCGGGCGCGCCAAAAACCGCCGCGTGGAGCTGGTGGAACAGTAATTAAGGATGGGCCGGGGCCGGGCCGGCGCCGCGCAGGCCGGCGGCTCTCACCTTGGCCAGGTGGCGGTCCAGCGTGTTGGCGAAACTCCGGCTGTCGGCCTGGCTGAATGGCGCCGGGCCGCCGGTGTCGACGCCGCCGCTGCGCAGTTCTTCCATGAAGGCGCGCATGGTCAGCATCTGGGCGATGTTGTCATTGGTGTAGAACTCGCCGCGCGGATTGAGCGCCAGGCCGCCCTTCTTCAGCACGTCCGACGCCAGCGGGATGTCGGCCGTGACGACCAGGTCGCCCGGCGCCAGCAGGCGCACGATTTCCTGGTCCGCCACGTCCGCGCCGGACGGCACTTGCACCGAGCGCACGAAGCGCGACGGCGGCACCCGCATCAGCTGGTTCGCCACCAGGGTGACCTGCATCTGCGTACGTTCGGCCACCCGGTACAGGATCTCCTTGATCACGGCCGGACAAGCGTCCGCGTCCACCCAAATTTGCATGTACTGCTTTCTTAAAAAGGAATATAGGCGATGCCGTGCTCTATGGTGCCGATGACTTGCGCCATGTTTTCCGGGCTTTCGCTGAAGTCCACCAGCAGCTGCGCACGCATGGCGCCATTGTCCAGTGCGTTTACCCAGAAGTCCAGCCCCGCCTGCTTCGGATCGCGGTGCAGGATGTTGTGGTACAGCTCCGTGACGAATTGCTGGTTGGACTGCCCGCTGCCGTACAGCCGCGCGTACTCGGGGCTGCCCAGGAAGGACGAGGCCACGTCGCGCAGCGCCACGCCGGCGTCGAGCGATGCAATCCAGAAGCCCAGGCCGGGCAGGTCCGGCTGGCGGTCGAAGGCGGCCTGGTACAGGCGGTAGGCCTGGCCTGCGTTGCCGTCCACATCCAGGCCGATGGTGCGATCGGAGAACACCACCCGCTCCACGTTGACCAGCGCGTCGCTGATGCCGTGGCCGTCGGTGGCCAGGAAGCCGCCGGCGGACTTGCGCAGCGTGAACTCGGTGCTGGCCTTCGCGTACTTCACTTCGTCGAGGCCCGCGCTGCCCAGCACCAGCGACGGGCTGGGCGGCGGCGCGCCCTGCACCGTGCCGTCCTGCACCACGAACTGGGTGGTGATGCCCATCAGCGCGAGCTGGACCGCGCTGTATTCGGTCGAGTTGCCGCTTTGATCGGTGACCACGGCGCTCAACAGGTTGTAGGTGCCCAGCGCGGTTTCGGCCGACAGCGTGCCGGTGTAGGCCGCCGTGTTCAGCGTGCCGTCGAAGAAGGTGTCGCTGCCGCCGACGAAGCCGCCGATCGATACCGCCGGACCGGTAAAGGTGTCGAGATAGAAGTCGCGGTCGAAGAACAGGTCCACCCCAGCCACGCCGCTGCCGCCCTCGCCGTCCTGCGCGTGGGCGGTGAAGCTGAGCTGCTGGGCGCCGCTGCTCAGGTCCACCACGCCGGGCAGCACCAGCCCGGTCAGCACCGGCGCCGTGGTGTCGGCCACGCCGCCGGTCACCGTGACCGAGGTGTTGAAGCCCATGGCCTTCAGGTCGCTTTCAAAGTAGTGGCGCACATTGCCCGCCAGGTCGAAGACTTCCACTTCGTAGACGCTGTAGACGCCAGGCGGCGTGGCGGTGCTGAGCGGGAACACACGGCTGGAGGAGCCATCGCTCAAGGGGTCGGCGCTGCCCGGCAAGCCGATGGCGATGGCCTGGCTGGGCCCCAGCGGCGACAGCGGCGCCTGCTGCATCCAGACCTGCGCCCAGCCGGGGCCCGAGCCGCCGACTTCATCGCGCGCGTCCACCCGCAGCGCCAGGTTGCGCGAGCCCAGGCTGAGGTCCAGCGTGGAGGACATGGAAAAGCTGACGAGGCGGGGAACGGTAATGTCCATGGGGAGGTGTCCGATCGAACTGAAGAGGGTGCAGTGGCTGGGCTGGCCTTGTGATACCGCAAGGCAATATTTAGCAGCCTAACCCTGCACACCGCAACATTCAATGACGCTTCGTTACGACCGAAAGTTACTGTCGCAGCCCGTCCACAGGCGCCACGCCGCCGAATCGGCGCCGGAGTTGGCGAGGTGTTATCGCCTGTTGCAACATAGCTATTTGCGTTTCAGCTCGATTTCAAACAGCTTGGGCCATAGCTTTCCGGTTACAAACAGGCGGCGCTTCGCGCTATCGTAGGCGATCCCGTTGAGGACATTGTCGCCGCCCGCTTCGATGCCAGCCTTGGCCGCCAGGCCGCTCAGGTCGATCCAGCCGAGCACGCGGCCGCTGAACGGATCGATGCGGGCAATCTTGTCGGTTTGCCAGATGTTGGCGTAGATCTGCCCTTCCACCCACTCCAGCTCGTTGATCTGCGTGACCGGCTCGCCGTCGGCGGTGACGCGGATGCGGCGCGTCTGCTGCATGGTTTTCGGGTCCAGCACGCGGATGTAGGCGGTGCCGTCGCTCATGTAGAGGCGCTCGCCGTCGGTCGCCAGCGCCCAGCCTTCGCCGGGGTAGCTGAAGGTCTGCTTCAGCTGCAGGGTTTCGCTGTCGAAAATGAAGCCGGTCTGGCTGGTCCACGTCAGGCCGATGATGACATTGCCCACCGCCGTGATGCCTTCGCCGAAGAATTGCGGCGGGATGTCGGTCTTGAGCAGCACCTTGCCGGTTTCCAGCGCCACCTTGCGTACCGATGAGCGGCCGTTCAGGCCGGTGCTCTCGTACAGGATGCCGTTCTGGAACAGCAAGCCTTGCGTGAAGGCTTGCGGGTCGTGCGGATAGCTGCGCTTGATTTCGTAGCCGTACACCGGCAAGGCGGCCTGCGCGGCGAATGACGCAAAGACCGGCGCGCACAGCGCCAGCGCGGCGGCCAGGCGCGCCGCCGTAGTGAAGGTTGCGTTACGCATTATTGGTCCCACAAGTCGCCGGTTGGATTGGTGCGCGGCGGGGTGACGCCGAAATGCTGGTAGGCCGCCGCCGTGGCCACGCGGCCGCGCGGCGTGCGCTGCAGGTAGCCTTGCTGGATCAAATACGGTTCCAGCACGTCCTCGATGGTGTCGGCGGCCTCGCCGATGGCGGCCGCCAGGTTGCCGATGCCGACCGGGCCGCCGCCGAATTTGTACAGCACCGCCTCCAGCAGCTTGCGGTCCATCACGTCGAAGCCGACGGTGTCGACGTCCAGCATCACCAGCGCAGCGGCGGCGACCTCGCGCGTGATGTCGCCGTTGCCCTTCACTTCCGCGAAGTCGCGCACGCGGCGCAGCAGGCGGTTGGCGATACGCGGCGTGCCGCGCGCGCGGCGCGCGATTTCGGCCGCGCCCTCCACGTCGATGCTGGCCTTGAGCAGCGCGGCGCTGCGGCTGACGATCTTGGTCAGCTCGGGCACGGTGTAGAACTCCAGCCGCGCCACGATGCCGAAGCGGTCGCGCAGCGGGTTGGTCAGCATGCCGGCGCGGGTGGTGGCGCCCACCAAGGTAAACGGCTGCAGGTCCAGCTTCACGGAACGCGCCGCCGGGCCCTCGCCTATCATGATGTCGATCTGGTAGTCTTCCAGCGCCGGGTACAGGATCTCCTCGACCACCGGCGACAGGCGGTGGATCTCGTCGATGAACAGCACGTCGTTCGCTTCCAGGTTGGTCAGGATGGCCGCCAGGTCGCCCGGACGCTCCAGCACCGGGCCGGAAGTCTGGCGCAGGTTCACGCCCATTTCGCGCGCGATGATGTTGGCCAGCGTGGTCTTGCCCAGGCCGGGCGGGCCGAACAGCAAGGTATGGTCCAGCGCTTCCTTGCGGCCGCGCGCGGCGGCGATGAAGATTTCCAGCTGGTCGCGGATCTTGGCCTGCCCGACGTATTCATCGAGGTGCTTGGGGCGCAAGGCGCGTTCGATGGCCTCCTCGTTCGGCGACGAGGGCGCGGCATCGATGATGCGCTGCTCGGTGAAATTGTCGGTCTGGATGCTCATTACTTTTTAACCTTTGGACAGCGCTTTGAGCGCCTGCTTGATGCCGTCCGACACGCCGGCGCCGGCGGGGACGGTCTTCAGCGCCAGCAGCGCTTCCTTGTCAGAATACCCCAAAGCGATCAGCGCGTTCAGGATGTCCGCTTGCGCGTCGTGCACCGGGTGGGCGTGGCCGGCGCCGATATCCGCGCCCAGCTTGCCTTTCAGCTCCAGCAGCAGGCGCTCGGCGGTCTTCTTGCCGATGCCGGGCACTTTCACCAGGCGGCCCGATTCCTGCAGCGTAACGGCCTGCGCCAGGTCGGCGATGGACATGCCGGACAGGATGGACAGCGCGGTGCGCGCGCCCACGCCGCTGATTTTAATGAGCTGGCGGAACACGGCGCGTTCTTCAGCGTTGCCGAAGCCGAACAGCAGGTGCGCGTCCTCTCGGATGGCCTGATGAGTGAACAGCACCACCTTCTCGCCCACGCCGGGCAAGTTGTAGAAGGTGCTCATGGGCACGTCGACTTCGTAGCCGACGCCTTGCACGTCAACCAGCAGTTGCGGGGGATTTTTTTCAAGCAGGATGCCGGAGAGACGTCCGATCATGTGTGAACCTTCAGTATGGGTTTAATCGACCAGGCGGCCGCGGCGCATGCGCAGCCCGGCCAGGGGGCTGCCGGCCTGGCCGGCCTGGTCCGGGAGCGCGCCGGCCAGCGCGATCATGGCCAGCGCGTCGTGGCTGTTGGCGTGGCAGATGGCCACGCCGAGCGCGTCGGCCGCATCCGAGCCCGGCAGGCCGGGCAGCGCCAGCAGGCGCGCCACCATGTCCTGCACCTGGGCCTTGGCGGCCTTGCCGGTGCCGACCACGGCCTGCTTGAGCTGGGTGGGCGAGTACTCCGCCACGGACAGGCCGTTGCTGACCAGCGCGCAGATGGCCGCGCCGCGCGCCTGGCCCAGCAGCAGGGTCGATTGGGGATTGACGTTGACGAAGACTTTTTCGATGGCCGAGCAGTCCGGCTGGTAGGTGGCGGCCACTTCGCCGACGCCGTCCAGGATGACCTTGAGCCGGGTCGGCAGGTCGCCTTCGCCAGACTTGATGGTGCCGGACGCGATGTAGCGCAGCTTCGCGCCCTGCTTGTGGATGACGCCGAAGCCGGTGGTGCGCAAGCCTGGGTCGATGCCGAGAATAATCATGCTCGGATTGTACATCAACAACATGGCTGGCAAGCAGCAAAAGCTGTATATATGCACAGTGCAATAAAAACGGGGCCGGACAGGTTTCCCCGTCCGGCCCCGTTTCCGGGAACCTGACTGCGATTAATGGCGGAAGTGGCGGGTGCCGGTGTACAGCATCACCACGCCGCGCTCGTCGGCGGCGTCGATCACTTCCTGGTCGCGCATCGAGCCGCCCGGCTGGATCACGCAGCTCGCGCCGGCGTCAACCACCACGTCCAGGCCGTCGCGGAACGGGAAGAAGGCATCCGACGCCACCACCGAACCGGCCAGGGTCAGGCCGGCGTTCTGCGCCTTGATGGAGGCGATGCGCGCGGAGTCGATGCGGCTCATCTGGCCGGCGCCCACGCCCAGCGTCATGTTGTTGCCGCAGAAGACGATGGCGTTGGACTTGACGTATTTGGCAACGCGCCAGGCGAACATCAGGTCTTGCAGCTGCTGCTGGGTAGGCTGCAGCTTGGTCACCACTTTCAGCTCGGCCAGCAGCACGTTTTTCGAGTCGGCCGACTGCACCAGCAGGCCGCCGCCGACGCGCTTGAAGTCCATCGCGTTGACGCCGTTGCCCAAAGGAATTTCCAGCAGGCGCACGTTCTGCTTGGCCGACAGGATCTGCCTGGCTTCCGCGGTAAACGACGGCGCGATCAGCACTTCCACGAACAGCTTGGCCAGTTCGGCGGCGGCACTGCCGTCCACTTCCACGTTGAAGGCGATGATGCCGCCGAAGGCCGAGGTCGGGTCGGTCTGCAGCGCGCGCTTGTAGGCGTCGGCCGCGTTGGCGCCCAGCGCCACGCCGCACGGGTTGGCGTGCTTGACGATGACGCAGGCTGCCGACTGGTCGAAGCTGCCCATCGACTTCACGCATTCCCACGCGGCGTCCGCGTCGGCGATGTTGTTGTACGACAGTTCCTTGCCCTGCAGCTGGGTGTAGTTGGCCAGCGCGCCGGCCACCGGCGCCAGGTCGCGGTAGAACGCGGCCGACTGGTGCGGGTTTTCGCCGTAGCGCATGTCCTGCACTTTTTCAAAGTGCGCGTTCAGCGTTTGCGGGTAGGCGGCGCGGGTGGCGTGCTCGCGGTCCGGGCCCAGGCTGGACAGGTAGTTGGCGATGGCGCCGTCGTACTGCGCGGTGTGCGCGTAGACCTTCTTGGCCAGCATGAAGCGGGTTTCGTAGGACACGTAGCCGGGCGCGTTGTCGGTGGTCTTCATCTCGGCCAGCACGTGGCCGTAGTCGGACGGGTCGCAGATCACCACCACGTCCTTGTGGTTCTTGGCCGACGAGCGCAGCATGGCCGGGCCGCCGATGTCGATGTTCTCGATCGCGTCGTCCAGCGTGCAGCTGTCCTTGGCCACCGTGGCCTGGAACGGATACAGGTTCACCACCACCATGTCGATGGTCGGAATGCCGTGCTCTTCCAGCTTGGCCATGTGCTCCGGGAAATCGCGGCGCGCCAGGATGCCGCCGTGCACTTTCGGGTGCAGCGTCTTGACGCGGCCATCCAGCATTTCCGGGAAGCCGGTGTAGTCGGCCACTTCGGTCACGGCAACGCCGTTGTCGGCGAGCAGCTTGGCGGTGCCGCCGGTGGACAGGATGTTGACGCCCATGGCGGACAGGGCACGGGCGAAGTCCAGGACGCCGGTCTTGTCGGAAACGGAGATGAGAGCTTGTTTAATCATGGCTGTGGCTAGGTTGTTGAATGTTCTGTGGGGACAAGGGACACTCGCCGGCCGCATTGGCCGGTCACAGCCATGCAAGCCGGGACGTCAGCGGACCTTACAGCAGGCCGTGCTCCTGCAATTTCTTTCGCAGGGTGTTGCGGTTGATGCCCAGCATCTGCGCGGCATGCGACTGGTTGCCGTCGGCGCGGGTCATGACCACTTCGAGGATCGGACGTTCCACGGTCAGCACGACCATGTCATAGATGTTCGACGCCTGCTGCTCGCCCAAATCGTTGAAGTAATCTTCCAGCGATTTCTGGACGACTTCCTGAATGCTTTCTTTGCTCATTTTTATATATTTCTGCTAATTGATCTGCCACGCCGGCGCCGTTCAGGCGGCCAGCTTTTCTTCGGCGAGGCGGTATTGTAACCGCTCGCCATACTTCCATTGGGATTCGAAAAATTCTTTGACCGACAGCAACTGTTCTTGCGTGGACTCAAGGCGATTCATGCGCTGGCGGAATTCCTCGCCGCCTTCCAGGTCGCGCACATACCAGCCGATGTGCTTGCGCGCCGTCAGCAAGCCCTTGCGCTCGCCGTAAAAGGCGTAGTGCGCCTGCAGGTGGTCGTCCATCAGTGCGGCCACCTCGGCCACCAGCGGCGCGGGCAGCTGGGTGCCGGTGCGCAGGTAATGGTCGATCTCGCGGAAGATCCACGGCCGGCCCTGGGCGGCGCGGCCCACCATGACGGCGTCGGCGCCGGTCTTGTCCAGCACATAGCGGGCTTTCTCGGGCGAGGTGATGTCGCCGTTGGCCACCACCGGGATGGCCACCGATGCCTTGACGGCAGCGATGGTGTCGTATTCGGCGTCGCCGGTATAACCGTCGGCGCGGGTGCGGCCGTGCAGGGTCAGCATCTGGATGCCGGCCTGCTCGGCGATGCGGGCAATCCGCAGCGCGTTCTTGTTTTCGCGGTCCCAGCCGGTGCGGAATTTCAGCGTCACGGGCACGTCCACCGCGCCCACCACGGCATGCAGGATGCGCTCGACCAGGTCCTCGTGCGGCAGCAGCGCCGAACCGCACCAGTTGTTGCACACTTTCTTGACCGGGCAGCCCATGTTGATGTCGATGATCTGGGCGCCCTTGTCGACGTTGTGTTTTGCGCAATCGGCCAGTTCCTGCGGGTC
The DNA here is from genome assembly GCF_059704565.1 of Massilia sp. NBRC 108631. Classification (NCBI taxonomy): domain Bacteria; kingdom Pseudomonadati; phylum Pseudomonadota; class Betaproteobacteria; order Burkholderiales; family Oxalobacteraceae; genus Massilia; species Massilia sp. NBRC 108631. Next base: position 14,828 of record NZ_BAAKJE010000187.1, on the reverse strand, counting down.
GGAACCGGCGATCTGTACCGCTTTCGGCTCCATCTCGCCGGCGTGGTCGATGCGGCGCGCGCTCTTTTCCGAGGCCCACACGCGCGGATTCGACGCCGCCATCTCCGACACCGCGTAACCCGCGCCCAGCTCCTTGCACAGCTGCCGGTACGGCCTGTCCGTCACGCCCGCCATAGGGGCGACGAAGACATTGTTGCGGAGAATGTGAGGACCGATTTGCACTGGGTATGCCTGAAAGTGGAGCGGGGAAACCGTCTATTCTAACCCAAGGCGTGCACAAATAATAAGCACTATTTATTCTGATTCCCGTGCTTGTGCAGCTTGGCAGTTATGAAACTGTGTTTCCGGGCAGAATTTTCAACCAATGCGGCTTAGATAATATCGTCCAGGACGAGCGGTTCCAGGTGCGCGCTCTCGCCCCAGCTTTGCAGCGCCAGCCTGCCGTTATCAAAAGTAAAACGGTTGATGCTGGCGTTCTTCACCTGGAAGTCGCGCGGGCTGTCCAGCGTCATGCCGGTGGCGGCGCGGTAGGCGCACTCCAGCACGCCGCCGTGGGCCACGATGGCGATGGTCTGGCCCGGATGGCGCTCGCCCCAGGCCGCGATGCCGTCCATGCAGCGCTGGAAGAACTGGCGGAAGCTCTCGGCCACCCGCTCGCCGGACGGCATCACGGCGTCGATGTCGCGCGCCTGCCAGGCGGCGAATTCGGCCGGATAGGTGCGCTCGATGTCGGCGTACAGCATGCCTTCGAACACGCCGTAGCAGCGCTCGCGCAGCTGGACGTCCTGCTGGACCTTGCGCTGCGCCCCGGCGCCGCGCTGCTGGCCGGCCACCGCCTGCGCGGTCTGCAGCGCGCGCTGCAGGTCGCTGGCGATGATGGCGTGCAACGGTTCGGACGCCAGCGCGGACGCCAGCGCCTCGGCCTGGCGCTGGCCTTCCAGGTTCAGGGGAATGTCGATGTGGCCTTGCAGGCGGCGCACGGCGTTCCACGCCGTTTCGCCGTGGCGTATCAATAGGATGCTGGTAGTCATGTAACCCTGGTTTAGCGCGCCTGCGGATTCAGGCTATAGGCGCCGATGATTTGTGCTTCGTCCAGTATGTGGCCGCGCATGGCCTGGTACGCCTGCACGCAGGTGAAACGGCCGTCGACCGGCAGGCGCGGCACGTCCAGCGCGTACAGCCGGAACACATAGTGGTGCACCCGCAAGTCGTTCCACGGCGGGCAGGGGCCATCATAACCGAAATAGTCGCCCGCCATGCCGGGGTCGCCCGCGAACCAGCCGGTGTAATCGTTGATGCCCTGGCGCAACGGATGCTGCGTGCCGTCCAGCACGGCCAAGGCCGTGTCCGGCCCGGGCTTGCCCTTGGGCACCACGCCGTCGGCCAGCTGGCCGGCGGCAATGCAAGCCAGCGCAGGCGGGATGTCGGCCAGCGCCCAGTGGTAGAAATCGGCGCGCTCGTCGGCCGCGTCCAGCGTCTGACCTTCCTGGTTGACCTTGGCGGCGCTGGCGGGCGCGTCGCCGTCTATGCACAGCAGCAGCAGCGACTCGGTGCCGTTCGGCACCTCGCTCCATGCCAGGTGCGGATTGCGGTTGGCGGCCAGCCTGAGACGGCCCAGCGGGTCCGGCTCGGCAAACGCGAATTCGGCAGGAATCCTGCCGCCGTTCTTGAAAGAGTCACTCCACAGTTTCACCGCAGCCTCCCGCTTCCTGGTTGTTTCACTGTTTTTTCACTGTAGTTTAGGCTCGACCTGCAGCCAGAACGTTACCGGACCATCGTTCGTCAGCGACACTTTCATGTCGGCGCCGAACTGGCCGGTGGCCACTCGCGCATGCCTGAGCCGCGCCTGGCGCACGAAATACTCGAACAGCCGCGCGCCATCCGCTGGCGCGGCGGCCGGCGTGAACGACGGGCGCGTGCCGGACTTGGTGTCGGCCGCCAGCGTGAACTGCGGCACCAGCAGCAAGCCGCCGGCCACGTCGGCCACGCTGCGGTTCATCTTGCCCGCCTCGTCCGCAAACACGCGGTAGCCCAGCAGCTTGTTGAGCAGGGCGTCTGCTTCGCGCTCGCTGTCGCCGCGCTCGGCGCACACCAGCACCATCAGGCCGGCATCGATGGCGCCCACGGTCGCGCCATCGACCACCACGGCCGCGCTGCTGACCCGCTGCAGCAGCCCTATCATGCCGTCAAGGTGACGCGCGCGAACTTGCGCTTGCCCACCTGCAGCACGAACGTGCCGGCGTCCAGCTTCAGCGCCTTGTCGCTGATAACGGTACCATCCACGCGCACGCCGCCCTGATCCACCATGCGGGTGGCTTCCGATACCGAAGCGCACAGATTGGACTGCTTCAGCAACTGGGCGATGCCGGCCGGCGCGCCGGCCAGGGTGATTTCCGGCACGTCGTCCGGAATGCCGCCCTTGGAACGGTTGACGAAGTCGGCCAGCGCGTCCTCGGCCGCCTGGCGCGAATGGAAGCGCTCGACGATTTCCTGCGCCAGCGCCACCTTGGCGTCGCGCGGGTTGCCGCCCTGCTCCACGGCGCGCTTCAGCGCCGCTACCTCTTCGATCGTTTTCCACGACAGGAGTTCGTAGTAGCGCCACATCATCACGTCGGAAATGCTCATGATCTTGGCGAACATGGTGTTGCCCGGCTCGGTAATGCCGATGTAGTTGTTCTTCGACTTGGACATTTTTTCCACGCCGTCCAAACCTTCCAGCAGCGGCATGGTCAAAATGCACTGAGGCTCCTGGTCCCAGTCTTTCTGCAGTTCGCGGCCCACCAGCAGGTTGAATTTCTGGTCCGTGCCACCAAGTTCCAGGTCGGCCTTCAGGGCCACCGAGTCGTAGCCCTGCATCAGCGGATACAGGAACTCATGGACCGAGATCGGGGTCCCGTTCTTGAAGCGCTTGGTGAAATCGTCGCGCTCCATCATGCGCGCCACGGTGTAGCGCGAGGCCAGCTGGATCATGCCGCGCGCGCCGAGCGGGTCGCACCACTCGGAGTTGTAGCGGATCTCGGTCCTGGCCGGGTCCAGCACCAGCGAGGCCTGCTTGAAATAGGTGGCGGCGTTGGCTTCGATCTGCTCGCGCGTGAGCGGCGGACGGGTGGCGTTGCGGCCGGACGGGTCGCCGATCATGGACGTGAAGTCACCGATCAGGAAAATCACCTGGTGGCCCAGGTTTTGCAGCTGGCGCATCTTGTTCAGCACCACGGTATGGCCCAGGTGCAAGTCCGGCGCGGTCGGGTCCAGGCCCAGTTTGATGCGCAGCGGCACGCCGCTCTGCTCGGAACGCGCCAGCTTTTGCGCGAATTCGGATTCGATCAGCAGCTCATCGACACCGCGTTTGGTGATGGCGAGCGCTTCCTGCACGCGGTCGGTCAGCGGCAGAGCGGTTGGGGTTGCAGTTACCATAAGGGAGGCACAATTCTCGTGAAAATGTAGGATGAGTCCGATAGTTTGATATAATTCGCGATCCCATCAATCTTGCCGCATGAAAACTCGATAAGACGACAATTACAAAAACATCAAAGTTCGGAACAGTTCAAGCGGTAAATTTTAACTGATTGCATGAACCCTATAAACAAATTCACAAGCCAAGGCTTGGTCAACTTGCTAGGTTCGACGCGCAAGGCGCGCATCATGAGTGCATCGGCAATTTTCCTTGCTGTGTGCGCTTTCGGTGCGGCCGGCGTAGCGCCGCTCGCGCCAGACGCGGCGGACCTGCCGGTCAAGTCAGTCTCCACCGCCCTCGAACTTCCGAACATCTCCGCGCAAATCGGCGCCCTCCAGCAGCAAGAATCCACCGAAAAGTACGTCCACGAAGAACGCATCCGCGCCGGCGACACGCTCGCCACGCTGATGACCCGACTCGGCGTGGAAGACGACGCGGCCGAAACCTTCATCAAGAAGGACAAGGTGGCGAAAGGTGTGATGCAGCTGAAAACCGGCAAGCGCGTGCAAGCGCAAACCGACGAGAACGGCAACCTGGTGTGGCTGCGCGCCACCGTGGTCGACAGCCAGGACACGCCGGTCAAGAACATCCTGGTCAGCCGCAAGGGCGACGGCTTCACTGCCAGCGAAGAAGCGGCCAAGCTGGAGCGCCGCGTGGAAATGCATGCGCGCACCATCAATTCCTCCTCGCTGTACGCGGCCACCGACGCCAGCAACGACGGCGCCAAGCTGCCCGACAGCGTGGTGCGCCAGATCGTGGAAATGTTCTCCACCAATATCGACTTCCGCTCCGACCTGAAGCGCGGCGACCATTTCAACGTGGTCTACGAAACTTTCTGGCAGGACGGCGAGTTCATCCGCGCCGGCCGCATCCTGGCCGGCGAATTCACCAACCGCGGCGTGACCTACCAGTCGGTGTGGTTTGAAGACCCGGCCAGCAACCAGGGCGGCGGCTACTACAGCTTCGACGGCAAGTCCCTGAAAAAGGCCTTCCTGAAATCGCCGCTGGAATTCTCCCGTATCTCGTCCGGCTTCTCGATGCGCGTGCACCCGATCTCCGGCAACTGGAAAGCCCACAAGGGCATCGACTTCGCGGCCGCCACCGGCACCCCGATCCGCGCCTCGGGCGACGGCGTGGTGGACTTTGCCGGCTCGCAGGGCGGCTACGGCAACCTGGTGGTGCTGAAGCACTGGTCCAACTACACCACCGCCTACGCCCACATGAGCCGCTTCGCACCCGGCATCAAAAAAGGCAGCAAGGTCAGCCAGGGCGACGTGATCGGCTATGTCGGCAGCACCGGCTGGTCCACCGGCGCCCACCTGCACTACGAATTCCGCGTCGGCGGCGAAGCCAAGGACCCGAACAAGCTCAACGTGCAGGCGCAAGCCCCGCTGACCGCCGCCGAGCTGTCGCGCTTCAAGATGGTCTCCGGCGACATGATGCACCGCTTCGCGCTGCTGCGCCCCACCAACGCCAACGCCTCCAGCCTGGCCGCAAAATAAGCTTCCCATCCGGAAGCAAGGACGGCGCCCGAATCGGCGCCGTTTTTTTTCGCCCAAGCAAAATGGGGTCAGGGTTAATTATTTTTGCAATATTAACCCTGACCCCATTTTGGCTGAGGTGAGGCACAATAGCGGGAAACTATGAGGAGGTGGCGTATGAGCCTGTATATCGGCCTGATGTCGGGGACCAGCCTGGACGGGGTGGATGGGGTGCTAGTGGATTTCTGGGCCGGCGCGGCGCGCACGCTGGCGGCGGCCTATGTGCCGTTCCCGCCGGCGCTGCGGGAGGAGCTGATGGCGCTGCAGGCGGCTAGCCCGAACGAGCTGGAACGCGAGGCGCTGGCGGCCAACACGCTGGCGCAGCACTACGCGCAGTGCGTGGCGGACGTGCTGGCGCAAACCGAGATGAAGCCGGCCGATGTGCGCGCCGTGGGCTCGCACGGGCAGACCATCCGCCACCGGCCGGAACTGGGCTTTACGCGCCAGACCGGCAACCCGGCGCTGCTGGCCGAGCTGTGCGGCATCGACGTGGTGGCGGACTTCCGCAGCCGTGACGTGGCCGCCGGCGGCCAGGGCGCGCCGCTGGTGCCGGCGTTCCACCAGGCGCTGTTCAGCCTGCCGGGCAAGACCCGCGTGGTGGCCAATATCGGCGGCATCGCCAACATCAGCGTGCTGCACGGCGACGGCAGGACCACCGGCTTCGACACCGGGCCCGGCAACGTGCTGATGGACAAATGGATCGCCCGCCACCAGGGCAAGGCCTACGATGACGACGGTGCCTGGGCCGCCACCGGCAAGGTGATCCAGCCGCTGCTGGACGCCATGCTGCGCGAGCCCTACTTCGCGCTGCCGGCGCCGAAAAGCACCGGCCGCGACCTGTTCCACGCGGACTGGCTGGATGCCCGGCTGGCGCCCTACGCATCGGCCGCGCCGCAGGACGTGCAAGCCACCCTGACGCAGCTGACCGTGCTGACCCTGGCGCGCGCCATCGGCGAGCATGCGCCGAAAACCGAGGCGGTGTACGTGTGCGGCGGCGGCGCCTATAACGGCGTGCTGATGCGCAGCCTGGCGGCCGAACTGGGCGTGGCGGTGGAATCGACCGCAGCGCTGGGCGTGGAGCCGAACCGGGTGGAGGCGCTGGCTTTCGCGTGGCTGGCGTTCCGCTTCAATGAGCGGCTGGCCGGCAATGTGCCGGCGGTGACGGGTGCGCGCGGCGAGCGCGTGCTGGGGGCCCTGTATCCGCGCTAAAGCGTGGCAAGGCGGCGCCTGGTCCGACCGGCGCGCACAACGGAAAACGGCGGAGCAAGCAAGCTTGTCCGCCGTGCAAGTGCCGCGCGGGGCGGCCTCAGGCTTCTGTTAAGCCGAGAACGAGGAACCGCAGCCGCAAGTCGAGCTGGCGTTCGGGTTCTTGATGACGAATTGCGCGCCTTCGAGGTCGTCCTTGTAATCGATTTCGGCGCCAATCAGGTACTGGTAGCTCATGGAATCGATCAGCAGTTGCACGCCGTTCTTATCCATGGTGGTGTCGTCTTCGTTGACGATTTCATCGAACGTGAAACCGTACTGGAAGCCCGAGCAGCCGCCACCCTGCACGAATACGCGCAGCTTCAGGTCTGGATTGCCCTCTTCTTCGATCAGTTGCGCAACTTTCTGCGCGGCGCTGTCGGTGAACACGATAGGGACCGGGATTACTTCGTCTTGCACTTCGGCTACTGCATTCATGTGGTACTCCTCAAAATTCATACGGCCATTATAGACCTTAGTCGGAACTCATGCTGTCAAGGCTTGATTTCCTGTACCGGCTTTGGTTCAGGGGCAACAGTTTTCGCTTCTTCGCCCGGCAGCGGCAGGCCGGCCTGCTTCACAATGGCCAATAAGGCATCGCGCTCGGCGCTCACTTGCAGCAGTTCGGCCTGCACCAGTTCCAGCTGCTGCTGCGCAGTGGGCGCCCCCTGGCTGGCGCCGAAGATGCGCTGCCCCAGGTCCACGCCCCACACCACCAGCACGCCACCCAGCACCAGCGCGATGGCAATCGCGGCGATGCGCTTGAACAGCGGCGCCTTCTGCTCCACCAGCACGGTTGCCGGTGCCGAGGCGCCGCGCCCCTGCCATTTCTTGGCCACGCTGCCCGCCTGCGGTTACGGCAGCAGCGCGATGTTGTTCAGGCCCATGCCTTCTTCCAGGCCGAACATCAGATTCATGCACTGCACGGCCTGGCCGGAAGCCCCCTTGACCAGGTTGTCCTGCACCACCAGCACGATGACGGTGTTGCCGTTGTCCGGGCGGTGCAGCGCCAGGCGCAGCATGTTGGCGCCGCGCGTGCTGCGGGTTTCAGGATGCGAGCCGAACGGCATCACGTCGACGAACGGCTGGTCGCGGTAGGCGTCCTCGAACAGAGCCTGCAGCTCGTCGTTGCTGATGTCCTTGGTCAGGCGCGCGTACAGCGTCGAGTGCATGCCGCGTATCATCGGCACCAGGTGCGGCGTGAAGATCAGGTTGACCTTGTCGCTGCTGAAACGCTGCAGCTGGGCCACGGTTTCCGGGGTGTGGCGGTGGCCGGACACGCCGTAGGCCTTGAAGTTGTCGCTCGACTCGGAGAACAGGATGCCGATCTCGGCCTTGCGGCCGGCGCCGGACACGCCCGACTTGCAGTCGGCGATCAGGTTGCCGGCGTCGATCACGCCCGCCTTCAGCAGCGGCACGAAGCCCAGCTGCATGGTGGTCGGGTAGCAGCCGGGGTTGGCGATCAGCTTGGCGCCCTTGATGTCGTCGCGGTTCAGCTCGGGCAGGCCGTACACGGCTTCCTCGATCAGCTGCGGCGCGGTGTGCGGGATCTTGTACGTCGTTTCAAATACCGCCTGGTCCTTGATGCGGAAGTCGGCCGCCAGGTCGATCACTTTCACGCCCGCCTTCAGCAGCGCCGGCGCCTGCTCCATGGCCACGCCGTGCGGGGTGGCGAAGAACACCACGTCGCACTGGGCCAGGTCGACCTTGTCCGGCGCCGAGAACGCCAGGTTGACGCGGCCGCGCAGGGAAGGATACATGTCAGCCACCGGCAAACCATCCTCTTTGCGCGACGTGATTGCCGTCAGCTGCACTTGCGGGTGGACGGCCAACAATCGCAGCAGTTCCACTCCGGTGTATCCGGTGCCGCCGACGATGCCAACTTTGATCATGTTCTTTCCTTGGGAGTAAATGAAGAGGGGACGCCCATTTTAGCAGGGCTGAAAAAAAGCCGCCCGGCGTACCGGGCGGCTTTCGATACAGCGCTGGACCAGCCAGCGCTGCGTGAAGCATATTAACGCTTCGAGAATTGTTTTGCGCGACGTGCTTTGCGCAGACCAACTTTTTTACGTTCAACTTCGCGCGCATCGCGAGTGACGAAGCCGGCACGTGCCAGGTCGCCCTTCAGAGCTGCATCGTAGTCGATCAGTGCGCGGGTGATGCCGTGACGCACAGCACCTGCCTGGCCGGACTCGCCGCCGCCGTGTACGTTGACTTTGATGTCGAAACGTTCAACGTTGCCGGTCAGTTCCAGTGGTTGACGGATTACCATCAGGCCGGTTTCGCGGGAGAAGTACTCAGCCGCTGGCTTGCCGTTAACGATGATTTGGCCAGTGCCTGCCTTGATGAACACGCGAGCCACTGCACTCTTGCGACGGCCGGTGCCGTAGTTGTAGTTACCGATCATGTCAGTTCCTTAGATTTCGAGTGCTTTAGGTTGCTGAGCAGCGTGCGGGTGCGAACCCTCGGCGTACACTTTCAGCTTCTTGATCATTGCGTAGCCCAGTGGGCCTTTTGGCAGCATGCCCTTGACGGCTTTTTCCAGAGCGCGGCCTGGGAAACGCTGTTGCATTTTCAGGAAGTTCGTCTCGTAGATGCCACCTGGGTAGCCCGAGTGACGGTAGTAGGTCTTCTCGGTTGCTTTGGTGCCGGTCACGCGCAGTTTGCCTGCGTTGATGATGACGATGAAGTCACCGGTGTCGACGTGAGGGGTGAACTCTGGCTTATGCTTGCCGCGCAGTCGGCGTGCCACTTCGCTGGCAACACGGCCGAGGACTTTGTCCGTCGCGTCAATCACGAACCAATCGCGCTGGACTTCATGGCCCTTAGCGGAAAAAGTTTTCATGTTATGACTTTCTGTGAAAGATAAAAACGCTCATCTGGTGGTTCCGCCCCGGTGTTGCAGCGGACGCATCCTTGTTGTTTACTTTCCCTGAGCGAATGGGAAAGCCGGCAATTATAGCCCGGTTTGCGCATTCCGGTCAATAACTGTAAACGTTGACGACGTTGAAGGTGGTGTCCGGCACATACACATTGCCCTTGTGGGCATAGATGAAGAACGGCATCCACACGCCGCCGGCCTCCGGGTATTTCTTGAACACCAGGTCGCCGGTCTTGTATTCCAGCGTGCCGTCCTGGATCTTGAACACCTTCAGCGCGCGGTTCACCAGGTCGTTGACAATCAGGTTGTCGCCCTCGTCTATGCACAAGCTGGCCGGCAAGTAGAAGTTTTCATAATCTTTCTCCAGGTCGTCGCAATAGCCGGCCTTGCCGTAGCTCCACAGGCTGTTGCCGTCGCGGTCGAACACGCGGATGCAGTTGTTGAACTGGTCGCACACGAACACCCGGTCCTGCGAGTCGACGTCCATGTCGCACGGGGTAAACGAGGCCAGCGGCTGGCCGCCCTCCTGCCATACGAAGTTCTTGACGAAGGTGACGATGCCGGTGGCCTGCAGCTGCCACTTGGCGATGCGGTTGTTGAGCGAATCGGCAATGTAGATTTCGCCGTGGCTGTTGACGGCGATGCCCTGCGGCGCCTTCAGCGTGCCCTCGCCGCCCACGCCTTCGCGGCCGAACGGCACGCCGTAGTTCAGCAGGTGGCCATTGGGGCCGTACTGGTACATGGACACCGTGCACATGTTGAAGTTGGTGATGAAGATCAGCGGCGTGCCGGGGCAGACCTGGCCCAGCAGCGGCTGCGACGGGTAATAGGCCGTCATGGCGATATCGCCGGGCGTGAAGAAGCCGCGCACCATGTCCTGCAGCTGGGCGTAGGGATTGACGGCGGTGTTGTAGGTTTTCAGGCACCAGTTGCCCGAGTCGATGTTGTACGAGGACGTGCCGACATGGGCCAGCGGGTCCAGCCCGGTGTGCTTGAGCACATGGTCGTACCAGTACTGGTAGACGCCGGCCGTGGTCTTGGCCCAGCCGTCCCACCAATTATTGCTGGGCAAAACGCCGTCGCCCTTGCGCTTGGGGTCGACGCGGATCACCGAGGTCATGCAGTTGAACTGCGAGGTGGCCAACGCCTTCGACGCGTTGTCGCGGCGGTGGCCGACCGAATCGAGCAGCACGGCCACGGTGGGCAGGCTGTCGTCAATGATGTTGATGCTCACATGCAGCACCGTGGAGGCGAACGGCTCGCTGATGTAGTACGTGTTCTTTTCCTTGCCGGCGCAGATCTGGTAAGGGCCGACGAAGACGCGGTCTTCCAGCGCGCCATAGACCAGGTCGGTGTACGAATGCACCGGCTCGGGTTCGTGGTTCCACATGGGCAGCATGCCCATCACTTTTTCCTGCAACTGGCCTTGCGGGTTGTAGACCATGATGGCGTTTTCCACCTGGCCCGGCACGAACACATAGTCGTCGATGACGCACACCGAGCGCATCACGTTGAACTTGCCGATGCCGGTGGGCAGGCCGAAGCCGTGCAGCAAGGCGGTTTCCCTGGTGGCCTGCACGGTCTCGTTCCTGATGGGCCAGGCGGTGTCGATCTTCAGGATTTCGTAGTAGCCGGTGTTGGCCAGATAGAGGTTGCCCTTCGAGTCGCTGGCCAGGCCTTGCGGCCACAGCAGTTCGTGGGTGCTGTTCGAGTCTTGCACGGCGCGGAACTGCAGCACGAACTCGCCTTCCAGCGTGAACTTCACGCAGCGGCTGCGCACGTCGCCCTCGGTGTGGAAGAACTCGTCGGCCACGTAGAGGTAGTGCTCGCCGTCCGCTTCCTTGACCACGGTGATGCCGTTCGGGTCGGACAAGGGGATGAAGGTCTTGCCGGCCACGTTGCCGAAGGCGAACTGGAAGCCGGCGCTGTGCTCGTCGTATTCGAAAGCCACCACGCGGCCGTTGCCCATGTCGGTGCAGTACATGATGTCGTCGGTGGGGTGCGGGCACAGGTGGAAGGGCATCAGCAGGCGCTGGTCCAGGCCGGTGCTGGCCGGGTCGCCGTCGATCACGTGCAGCAGGGTTTCAAAATCGGCCGTGAACACCAGCACGCGGCTGTTGCCGGTATCGCACACCCACACGTGGTTGTAGTTGTCGCGCGCAACGCCGACCGGGGAATTCATGGTGAAATCGTCCGGCAGCGCGCCGCGCTCGGTGGTGCCGGGCAAAGCCAGCTCGCCGTAGTGGCACAGGTGCTTGAAACTGGTCTCGGATGCGGTCGTATGGCTCATGGTTACCTACCTGTATGAAAGGGATGGACGCAAGGGTGAGGCGAACTACGGTGCGCATCAGTATGCGAGATTGCGTGGGCGGCAGCAACATTTATGTTGCAGTGCATTGCAGATGGCTATCCACTGAAACCGGGCTGGCCGGCAGCAAAAGATGTCGCACTGCACCACGGCGCCGGGGAGGGGACGAAGCGCGGCCGGCTTTGCTCCATTACAATGGTGGCAAAGTTTTTTTACGGAGAAATGAAATGGAATGCAAAGTCAGCTGGAACGGCCCGTCGGGCATGAGCTTTTTGGCCCAGACCGGCTCCGGCCACCTGGTGAACATGGACGGCGCGCCCGAAGGCGGCGGCCACAACCTGGCGCCGCGCCCGATGGAAATGGTGTTGCTGGGCACGGGCGGCTGCACCGCCTATGACGTGGTGCTGATCCTCAAGCGCGGCCGGGAAGACGTGCGCGGCTGCGACGTAACCTTGAAGGCCGAGCGCGCCGACACCGACCCGAAAGTGTTCACCAAGATCCACTTCCATTTCACCGTCACCGGCAAGGCCCTGAAGCAGACCACGGTGGAACGCGCGGTGTCGCTGTCGCACGACAAGTACTGCTCGGCGTCCATCATGCTGGCCAAGACGGCCGAGATCACGCACTCGTACGAGATTGTGGAAGGCTGACGGCGGCGGGTGACGCGCTGCGCGACCCCGCCAGACCTTAAATGTAGTACGCGGTGCCGGTCATGAGCTTGCCCATGGCCGTCATGGCCAGCCGCGCCGGCAAGGGCGCCGCTTCGGCGCCCATCTCTTGCGCGGCCGCGCCGTGCGCCACCTCATCGACCCGCATCTGTTCGACAATCGCGCGCGACTTGGCGTCCTGCGGCGGCAGCTTGTCCAGGTGGCTGGTCAGGTGCTTCTCCACCTGGCGTTCGGTTTCCACCACAAAGCCCAGGCTGCGCGCATCGCCCAGCACGGCGGCCACCGTGCCCAGCGCGTAGGCGCCCGCGTAGAACAGCGGATTGAGCACGCTGATCTGCGAGCCCAGCTCGCCCAGCCGCTGCGCGGTCCACGCCAGGTGGTCTTCTTCCTCGCGCGAGGCGTGCTCAAACTGCCGGCGGATCTCGTCGCTGCGCGCGAAGCGGGCCTGCGAGTTGTACAGCGCCTGCGCCATCACTTCGCCCACGTGGTTCACGCGCATCAGGCCGGCGGCGTGGCGCTGCTCGGCTTCGGTCAGGGCCGCGTCCGCCGCGTGCGCGGCCGGGTTCGGGCGCGAGGCCGAGGCCACGCCGGCCATGACGCGCAGCGCCTTGTCGGCGCCGGCGATGAAGCGGTCCAGGGGAGTGTGAAAATGGTTTGCTGCCATGATGTTCTGCTCAAGCTGGTTCAGAAGACACCATTATATGCCCCAAGCGCGGCCTCAAGCCCTGCCTTCCCGCTCTTCGCGCAGGATGCGCTGGCGTTCGATCCAGTCCGCCACCGGCCCGCGCACGTCGATGCCGGACAAATCCTTGGCCACGCCCAGGTTCAGCCCCAGCAGGAAGGGGATGCTGTCCACCGGCACGGCGTCGCAGTGTTGGCCAAAGGAGCGCAGGAAACGCGGCGAATCGACTACCTTGATCACCTTCTCGCCGCTCATGTATTGCAGGATGCTGGTGATGCTGTGGCCCTTGCCGATGGCGTGGTAGATGAAGCGGTTGTACTCCTTGTCCAGCCTCTTGAAGTCCAGGGTTTCCTTGGTCATCAGGCCGGACAGGTAATGCAGGCCCAGCGCCACGCGGAAAAAGCCGGTGGCTTCGGACACGGTGGTGCCGCTGCGCGTGACGGCGAGGATTTTTTCCTTGGTGGCGCTATCGATCAGCTGGCTGTTTTTCATAGTGGCTCGACTATAGCAAGACAAAACGCTTTTGTACCTTGCACGCCGGAATTTTGGCATGCTACCCTTGCTCACCATCTTTACAACAGGATAACAAAATGCTCGAAGTTCAGGGCTTGGCCAAGCGCTTCCGCCTGCATGGACAGAAGGGACAGCCGGCCGCCACGCGCGATCCGCGCGGCCACGACGGCTGGTTCCACGCGGTGCGCGACGTGAGCTTCAGCTGCGCGCCCGGGGAAGTGCTGGGCCTGCTTGGCCCCAACGGCGCCGGCAAGACCACCACGCTGCGCCTGCTGTCGACCGCGCTGACGGCGGACGCGGGCAAGGCCATGGTCGACGGCGTGGACCTGCTGCAGCACCCGCTGCTGGCGCGCCAGCGCATCGGCTTTTTGTCCGGCTCCACCGGTTTGTACGGGCGCCTGACGGCGCGCGAGAACGTCGAGTATTTCGGCCGCCTGCACGGCATGGAAGGAGCGCACCTGAAGCGCCGCTGCGACGAGCTGTTCGAGCTGCTGCAAATGCAGGACTATGGCGGCAAGCGCGCCGACCACCTGTCCACCGGCATGAAGCAGAAATGCGCCATCGCCCGCACCGTGGTGCACAATCCGCAAATCGTCATCCTGGACGAGCCGACCACCGGACTGGATGTCATGTCGTCCAAAATCCTGCTGGACTTCATCGCCAGCTACAAGGCGCTGCGCATCCCGCTGGTGTTTTCCACCCACCACCTGCACGAGGTGGAAAAGCTGTGCGACCGCGTGTGCATCATCAACCACGGCAAGACCGCCTTCAACGGCACTGTCGACCAGCTGCGCCACCTGGGCGGCAGCGCCGACCTGTACGACGCCTTCATCGACGTCATCAACCGCGAGGGCTGAGCCATGTGGACCATCTACCTGAAGGAAATCCTGGAGCTGGCGCGCGACCGCAAGACCTTCATCTTCACCGTGCTGATCCCGGTGCTGGCCATGCCGCTGATCCTGGGCGGCTTCAGCTACCTGTCGACCAATATGTTCAACCGCGCGCGCACCGCCGAACTGAGCTACGCGGTGTTCGGCAAGGAATACGCGCCCGGCCTGAGCCGGCGCTTCACCGCCGAGCGCGGCTTCCGCGAAGTGGCGCTGGCCACGCCGGACGACGTGCGCAACGCGATCGACAAGGACGTGATCAAGTTCGCGCTGGTGATCCCGCCCGAATTCCAGCGGCGGCTGGACGGCAAGCAGCAAGCCAGCGTGGTGCTGCATTACAACAGCGCCGTGATGGTGGACGTGATCCGCAAGCGCGTTTCAGCCGAGCTCGATGCGCACAACGCCGAGCTGCGCGAGCAGGAGCTGTCGGCGCTCAACCTGAGCAAGAGCCAGCTGCGCTTCGCCCTCAATCCGGTGACACTGGAGGAACGCTCCACCGCCGGCCAGCGCGAGAAAATGGGCGCCATGCTGGGCGGCATCCTGCCCTATCTGCTGCTGATGGGCTGCCTGATGGCGGCCATGTACCCGGCCATCGACCTGGGCGCCGGCGAGAAGGAGCGCGGCACGCTGGAAACCCTGCTGCTGGCGC
>NZ_BAAKJE010000186.1:0-31724 GCF_059704565.1 Massilia sp. NBRC 108631 | reverse complement strand
CGTCCGCCGGGGCGGACGCGGATCCGATTCCGCTGGCTGCGCTACCGAACAAATAAAATGGGCCCCAAGCTTGCGCTTGGGGCCCATTTTATTTGTTCGGTGGTGGAGACGGCGGGAGTTGACCCGTTGACACCATAACGCCTACAAATCCTTGATTTTTCTCACTTTTTCTTCTGCGATGGTTTCGATGTGAACCACCAAAGTGAACCACCTAAAAGATGGTTTGCGAGTGTATATTGTAGCATAGATGCCGTGCTGAAATTTTTGTGTTTTTGACACTTTCTTGCAAGCTATGACTCTACCGAACTAGAGTTCACATGGGGTCTACTAATTTCCATGTAAAAATCTATAGAACCATATTGGAGATAAGCATGACAGGAATCGTAGTGGAAGATTTTCTGAAAAACATAAAAGAAGAAAAGAAAAAAGCAAGAATAAATCGTTGCTTGCAGTCTCTTCAAAAAAGAGTGAATTACTCAGTCATTTTGTTTAGTGATTTTGAAGAAAGCTCAACAAAACTCGCACTGCTAAAAGAAAGGCTCGGCAATAAGCTTGATGAACATTTCACATCAAGAGATCTCTACGAAACATATGCCTTCTCTTTTATCTCGAACTCTCATGCAATGATTGATAGTTTAGGCTTTGCGATATTTTTAATTTTTGATAATTTAAAATTCAAAAACGAAGATGGGGAAGTTGTAGAAATAGCTGAAGACAGAGTTACGTTAAATGGGACTCTCGCAGAAGCAATTACCTTCACTTACCCACAACATGAAAAATTCGCAACAGAACTATCTGCATTCCTTCGAGATAAAGGCTACAGGTTATTGAAAAAAATCTCAAACATGCAGAAGCATCAATACTTACCTCTTATACACAACGATTATAGTAAATTGTGCATAGAAATAAGCTCATCAAAAAATAAAAAAACAGACTTGAACGAGTTCATGAAAACGATTCACAATGATACAGTCTTAAAACTTTTTGATTTATATAAAATGTTGGAGGAAATAAGCGGGGATTCCACTGCCAATGTCTGAGATAAAAGAGACTCTTGATTGTGGTGGCTCGCTAATTGTTCATTATAACGGTTGGTCAGTCGTGTATTACATTCCTGGACCTGATAGAAGATACAACGGAACTCTTTTCACGATAGATGGAAAGGATATGGTTCTGTACATATCTATCTTGCAGAAGAATTTTGAGGAATATGAACGATTGAAAGGGCTGTTGACTGATGCGGAAAACTTCAGCAAGCATCTTGATATGGGAATGGAAATCAGAATTAATAGAAAGAACCCTAATTTTAATGGATTGTATCTTGGTTCGCACAAACAACCAATCTCCACGAAATTCCAATTGGATAAAGTAGTCAGCACTTATTCTAAAGCTATTGGAAGAGCCGAAAACTTGCAAGAAGTAATGAGAGCTATGTGAAAAAGCCACCACAAGGTGGGTTTTTAATATTAAAGGTAGAGCATGACTTCTAGAATTTACTGTCTTATCAAATTCTTCGAAAAAGAGGAATGGGCTGATGATTTCTTGAAAGGAAATCTGTATTGCAATACCCTAAAATTTTTTAGAAATTTAGAGCAAGGTTCAGATGGTAGAGGTGATCCGCTTGAAGGAGTTGCCGCACTTATACAGCCTAAAGGTAAGATTCTTAAACTAACCCCTGTAAAAGGTGGGGACTCAATTGTACTGAAAGAAAGCGATTTTTCAGGTCCTATTACAGTTCATACAGATGAAAATTTATCTCACAATATATTTTGCATGTATGCGATTTATATTAGTGATAAGTTTCAAGAATTTTCTGATGAAGAGCTTGATGATGACGAGCTACAAAAAAGAATTGATTCTGTAAATGAGCGAATGAAGCTGCATGAGGAATGCTTTGAAATGGGGGAGTATGCAGTTTTGATTTACGCTGTCGAACCATTTATGAATGCACTCAAAAATTACGAAAGCGAACATGGTATTGGAATTAATAAGCGACTTGTAAGCTATTATGATCATGAGTCCTTTGATGGCAGCTTTGAAGCTGATAAAGCTATCTTTTTCAAGCAGAAGAGATTTGAACACCAAAAAGAGTATAGAATTGCGTTCAAATCATCAAATGATGCACCGTTTGTATTGAGGATTGGAAGCATGGAAAGCTATGCTAAGAAGATGACTTCGGAGCAAATCCGAGAAATTGAAGTGAAAGTTTTATCAACTAATCAGATTTCTCAGGAATAATAGTAAATTCTGCCAATATTTAAAATATTATGCCAACTATCACCGATCTCTATAAGATTCAATTGCAACAGCTAGAGGCTACTTTAGCTGAATCTGAGCTACTTCTCCAAAGAGAAGGTGGTTTAGATGGCGAACTTAAAACAAGCGGATCACTTTGTGAACAATTCATTCGCAATATTCTTGAGCGCTATATAGTTCCAGGGCAATTCAAAGTTACAAGTGGATATGTAGCAACCCCTGACCTCCTCATTAATAATAAAAATTTGCCTCAATGTGATATTCTGATTGCTGATGTTTCTGCACCGCCATTGCTGAAACTGGCGGATTCTAAAATTGAAGTCCTTCCCATTGAAGTTGTTACAGGTGTAATAGAAGCAAAACGAACTTTAAATAGAAAATCATTAGCCAATGCTCTTGCGCACATTTAACAAATTGTTGACTCTACAGGGCAATCAGCTGATTTCAAAACTGATCAAAATCTCAATGGTTTCAATAAAAATGTAGGATTCCATAATCACTCTAGCACTAAACCCCTGTTGGGAATCATTGCTATGAAGTCAGACTTCAAAAATTTCGGTGAAGAGGTATCTAATGCAATTACAGAAGCTAACAGCTTGGTTGATTTTGTGTGGACATTGGACGGGTTCGCGGTAACTCCAAGTTTTGTTGAACTTCAAACAAATCAGCTTTTACATTGTTCGTTTGCTGGCCGGATTGACCCTCTCAGTTTGACCCTCCCTCCAGGTCCTCGCGAACGCCGCGACCCTGTCGTAAGACCCCTCGAATCCCAATTCCTTCAAGTCCTCATGGATCTGTTTCAGCGTACGCCGCTGTTTGCGTGATCGCGCCGCCTCGGTCTTCAGGAGCGCAGAAAGCTGGAAAGCGTATTTGTCGATGGCGCGGGTAGAGCGCCGCTCAGAGTAGGCTGGCTCAATGGTTTCCGATCGCAGATAGCGTCGGACCGTGTTTCTAGAGATGCCCAAACGCCTGGCGATCTCTCTCAAAGGGACCTGGTCGCGAATGTGCCAGCGTCGAATAATGCCTAGTAATGCCACGTCGATCACTCCAATTCCCCACTCAATGTCATGAGCAGGATTGTGTCTTATACGTGGGTCAGTTTCGTGTGCAAATTATGCGCTGAAGTGGGTCAGATTTAGCTGCAAATCAACAGGTCAAGCCATTTTCATTAACAGCGATCTCGAATTTTTTAATTTTGCTCATTGTGGTGCCACTCTCAGCCATTTTTGCAATCAGCCTGATAGCAAGTTGTTTCGCTTGTACAGGGTCTTTGGTGCGTAAGCTTACCCTTTTGGAAACTTGCTTTCCATTACTTTTTTCGGTAACACGGAAGTAGAACACTCCAAGAGGGGAGTGCCAAAGGTGAGATGCGATTTTCATAGTAGTGGGTCGGGTGATCCACTAGGGTGATCCACTATGAATTTGCAACCGCAGAATAGGAAAAGGCTCTTAGTCTTTTTTATCATAAATCCTTTAAAATCAAGGACTTACAACTGAAAAACCAAGAGCCTTTAGGTGTTGGTGGTGGAGACGGCGGGAATCGAACCCGCGTCCGCAAGCACTCTACAGACAGTTCTACATACTTAGCACTATCATTTAATTTAACCGGTACGGCACGGATGTGCACGTTACGTACCAGCGATTCACCTTAGATTTAGCGCTACTTCAAGTGACCCGTTATAGCGCGATTCCCTGTAAATGACTCCTCAGCTTTTAACGGCCCGCCCCAGGGAAGAAGCGTTGAGGAGCTAACAGCAATTAAGCTGCCAGTGCGTACGAGTTATCGTTTGCAGTTATTGATTTCTGGGTGTATTTACGAGGTAACCAGGCCTCGGTATGCCCTGTTCTGCTTTGCAACCCACGTCGAAGCCAGGTCGTCCCCACAGACTTACTATTGTACTCCATTCCTTGACCTCGTGTATCACGCTTTGCCGGCCGTTGCGAACAGTGTCTGGCGAGCAATCACGGAGGCAAAAAACTTTCCTTGTTGCATCGCTAAAGGTGTCTCTCGGAAAACTCGGGCAGGCTCAGTACTCAATGCGCGAGCTTGACGGGGGAACTTATGGGATGGTTTGTTGTCAATATCTGGTTGCCGATTTCAATGCCGACTGACCCGGGTGTCACACCTTGCCCGGCACCCGGAACACCGGCTCGGTTCCCTTGAAAGTGACTTCGAACAGGTGCCGGTCGGACACTTTTACCATGTCCGAGAACAGGTTCTGGAACGCGTCC
Organism: Massilia sp. NBRC 108631; assembly: GCF_059704565.1. Classification (NCBI taxonomy): domain Bacteria; kingdom Pseudomonadati; phylum Pseudomonadota; class Betaproteobacteria; order Burkholderiales; family Oxalobacteraceae; genus Massilia; species Massilia sp. NBRC 108631. The sequence continues at coordinate 27,236 of NZ_BAAKJE010000186.1, read as the reverse complement.
GGCGCTTCCAAGCCGAGGTCCACTTGCAGGCGCTGCAGCATGTGCGCCTGGTATAGCGCTGCCACGCGCGCTTCGCGGGCCTGCACTTCGCGCGGACTGCGCATTTTCTCGTCGTCTTTCTCGAAGTACTTGATGAGTATGCACTCGAGCAGGTCCATCTGGTCCTTGAGCATCAGGTCGTGCAACTCGTCCGAGGCGCCGTCGGTCACTACCGGCGCGCCGGTGCTGAAGTCCATGCGCTGGATCAGCAGGAAGTTGTCATTGTCCGGGCCGCTGTTGTCGCAAGCGCGGTTGACGCCGCTGATGCGGCCTTTGATCAGGCGCCCGGCCGGGTCGCGCGTCTGCCCCACGTAGTGCACTTTGGTCGGGTAGTCGTGCTTGGTGTTGAAATTCTGCAGCAGGTCGTGGATCGAGTAGGTTTCGATCATCGAACCCCAGTTCAGCGTGATGAAACGCTCGAAGACCTGCACCGTGGGCTTCTTTAAGGTGGCGTCCTCCGGCGTGTTGAGCTCGATGGTCAGCGCGTCGCGCTTCTGGTCGGCGCCCACCAGGATGGGAATGCTCAGCTTCAGGCCGAAAAAGCCCCAGCTGGTCGAGCGCGACGTGTCGAAACGCAGCTTGGGACGGCTCACCAGCATGTACATCAGCCGCTTTTCCATGGTCGCTTCCACCGCGAACTGCATGCGGCGCAGGTAGCGGCCCAGCGGATCGCGGAAGTCGGGGATGGGCGGGAAATCCGTCAGCAGGTCGTACCAGTAAAACTTGGATTCGGACACCGTCACATCCCAGCTCTGCGGCGTATGGCTGCGCGCAGCGGCGTCGGCGATTAGTTCATCGCTAGTCATGTGCGTACTCCGGCTTTCATCGTGTTTGATTTCCCGTTTATCTTACTGGGAGAATTTCCGTACGGCAATGGTCGTGTGACAATCTATCAGGCTGCCAGCGCGTTTCCGGCGCGCGCAGCCAACACTGTTTGCACAAGCTGCAACAAAGATTGCGGCGTCGGCAATAAATAGTCGGCGTTCCAGGCGGCCGGTTCGGTGGCGCCGCAATAGCCCCAGGCGCAAGCCACGGTGGCCATGCCGGCGGCCTGGCCGGCCTGGATGTCGCGCAGGTCGTCGCCCACGTACCAGCACGCTTCCGGCGGCAGGCCGAGGCGGCGCGCCGCTTCCAGCAGCGGGGCCGGGTGCGGCTTGGCATGCGCGGTGGTGTCGCCGGAAATGACGCAGCCGGCGTGCGCCAGGCCGATCAGCGGCAGCAGCGGGTCGGTAAAGCGGGCTGGCTTGTTGGTGACGATGCCCCAGGCCACGCCGGCCGCTTCCAGTCCGGCCAGCAGCGCCGGCACGCCGTCGAACAGCGTGCTGTGCACCGCGATGGCGGCCTCGTAGTTGTCGAAGAATCCATGCTTGAGCTCGTCAAAGCCGGCGTCCTGCGGCGTCAGCCCGAAGGACGCGCCTATCATGCCGCGCGCGCCGGCCGACGCGGTGGGACGCAGCAGTTCGTAGGGCGTGGCTTCCAGGCCGCGCGCGCTGCGCAGCAGGTTGACGGCGGCAGCCAGGTCGGGCGCGGTGTCGGCCAGCGTGCCGTCCAGGTCGAACAGCACGGCGCGCGGGGCGGGCAAGGGGGCAGGATGGCTCATGAAGGGGATGGTGAGAGGGCGGCCGCAGCCGCCGTTAAGAGGGAGAGTCAGTCGGTGCGGCTGGTGGCCACCATGTAATTGACGCTGGTGTCGTCGTTCAGCGAGTAGATCTTGCTGAGCGGGTTGTAGCCCAGGCCCTTCAGGCCGTTCACCTGCAGCCCGGCGCTGCGCACATATTGCGACAGTTCGGCCGGCGTGATGAACTTGGCGTAGTCGTGGGTGCCGCGCGGCAGCATGCGCAGCACGTACTCGGCGCCGATCACGGCAAACAGGTAGGACTTGGGATTGCGGTTCAGCGTGGAAAAGAATACGTGGCCGCCCGGTTTCACCAGCGTGGCGGCGGCGCGCACGATGGCGGCCGGATCGGGCACGTGCTCCAGCATTTCCATGCAGGTCACCACGTCGTACTGGCCGGCTTCCTGCGCGGCCATCTCTTCGGCGGCGATCAGTTTGTAGCGCACCTGCACGCCGCTTTCCAGGCTGTGCAGGTCGGCCACCTTGAGCGCCTTCTCGGACAGGTCGATGCCGGTCACCTTGGCGCCCTTGCGCGCCATCGATTCGGCCAGGATGCCGCCGCCGCAGCCGATGTCGATCACGTTCTTGCCCGCCAGCGGGGCGCGCGCGTTGATCCACTCCAGGCGCAGCGGGTTGATTTCGTGCAGGGGACGGAATTCGGACGTGGGATCCCACCAGCGGTGGGCCAGTTCGCTAAATTTTTGGATTTCTAGAGGGTCGGCATTCATATCCGCATGATAGCGGGATTTTGCCTGGCGCCAAAGCGTGTGCGTAACAAAAAGCATGCGAAGAGCGCGCAAAAAAAGCCGCCCGGCGTGAACCGGGCGGCTTGAGCGATGTTGCTATCTACGAATTACTTGCTGCGGGTGCCCACCACTTCGATTTCCACGCGGCGGTTTTTAGCGCGGCCGGCGGCGGTCTTGTTGTCGTCCACTGGCTGCTTCTCGCCTTTGCCTTCGGTGTACACGCGGTTCGCTTCCACGCCTTTGGAGACCAGGTAGGCTTTGACGGCTTCCGAACGCTTGATCGACAGCTTCTGGTTGTATTCATCGGTGCCCACGGAGTCGGTGTGACCCACGGCGATGATGACTTCCAGGTTGATGGCGCCCAGTTTCGAGCTCAGGTCGTCCAGCTTGGCTTTGCCTTCAGGCTTCAGCACGGCTTTGTCGAAGTCGAAGAAGGCGTCCGCTGCGAAGCTGACTTTTTCCGAGGTTGGCGCTGGCGCCGGGGCTGGCGCGGGCGTGGCGGCTGGCGCCGGGGCTGGTGCTGGGGCCACTGGTGGCGGCGGTGCGACGCACTTGCCGTTTTCCAGTTTTTCCGGTTCTACGCAGATCGGCAGATCGCAGCCTGGCACGGCGTCAGCCGGGGTCCAGTAGCCGGTGCGCCAGCACAGGCCGAACGGATCACGCGCGATCACGCCGCGTGCATCTTGCACGTAGGCGCTCTTGGGCGTGGCTGCTTTGATGTCCTGGGTCACTGGGGCGAAAGGCGGGGTGGTTGGCTGCTGGGCCATGGCGGAACCAGCGATCACTGCCGACGCAGCAAAAATCGATGCAACATATTTATTCATATTTTTTCTTCCTTTCGGGGTGATATCCGCAGAAAAACTGCGCGACGTTGGTACGTGGGCCGCATCCTACCATACGCCCCTATGTCGCGCCGGTTCCCGATTGCGAAACAAGCAATTAACTTCTCGTCCATTTTGCCATAGGCATCGGAACGGAATACGAACAGCGCAAACTGAATCCGGGCCGCAATCGACCAAAATGTTGTTTTTGCGCAACGTCGGGCGAAATAATAACGTTTCATTATTTCCGCTCCATGACATGCGGCGGCGCGGGCTGGCAGCGGGCCGGCGGCGGAATTGCGCAGCAGCCATGGCGCGCATGCTAAAATCGTACGCTTGTCTGCGGACAGCGGGTTAATCACGGTCAGCGTGCGTAACAGATAAGTCAACCTCAGTAAAGAACAGACGAAACCCACCCATGGATCAATTCGCAAAAGAAACAATCCCAATTTCCCTCGAAGAAGAGATGCGCAAGAGCTACCTCGATTACGCCATGAGCGTGATCGTGGGCCGTGCCTTGCCGGATGCGCGCGACGGCCTGAAGCCGGTACACCGCCGCGTCCTGTTCGGGATGCACGAACTGAATAATGTCTGGAACCGCCCCTACGTCAAATGCGCGCGCGTGGTCGGTGAAGTCATGGGCAAATACCACCCGCACGGCGACGCCTCGATTTACGACACGCTGGTGCGCATGGCGCAGGATTTCTCGCTGCGCTACATGCTGGTCGACGGCCAGGGCAACTTCGGTTCGGTCGACGGCGACAACGCGGCAGCGATGCGTTACACCGAGTGCCGCCTGGACAAGATCGCCGGCGAAATGCTGGCCGACATCGACAAGGACACGGTCGATTTCGCACCGAACTACGACGGCAAGGAAAAAGAGCCGACCGTCCTGCCGACCCGCATCCCCAACCTGCTGATCAACGGTTCGTCCGGTATCGCGGTGGGCATGGCCACCAACATCCCGCCGCACAACCTGACCGAAGTGATCAACGGCGCGCTGCACGTGCTGCGCAACCCGGATTGCTCGATCGACGAGCTGATCGAACTGATCCCGGCGCCGGACTTCCCGACCGCCGGCATCATCTACGGCGTGTCCGGCGTGCGCGACGGCTACCGCACCGGCCGCGGCCGCGTGGTGATGCGCGCCAAGACCCACTATGAAGAGTACGGCAAGGACGGCGGCCGCACCGCCATCATCGTCGACGAGCTGCCGTACCAGGTCAACAAGAAGTCGCTGCTCGAACGCATCGCCGAAAACGTGCGCGACAAGAAACTGGAAGGCATTTCCGACATCCGCGACGAATCCGACAAGTCGGGCATGCGCGTGGTCATCGAGCTGAAACGCGGCGAAGTGCCGGAAGTGGTGCTGAACAATCTGTACAAGCAGACCCAGCTGCAAGACACCTTCGGCATGAACATGGTGGCGCTGGTCGACGGCCAGCCCAAGCTGCTGAACCTGAAAGAGATGCTGCAGTGCTTCCTGTCGCACCGCCGCGAAGTGGTCACGCGCCGCACCGTGTTCGAGCTGCGCAAGGCGCGCGAGCGCGGCCACGTGCTGGAAGGCCTGGCCGTGGCGCTGGCCAATATCGACGACTTCATCGCCATCATCAAGGCCGCGCCGACGCCGCCGGTGGCGAAAACGGCCCTGATGGAGCGCGGCTGGGATTCGTCCATCGTGCGCGAAATGCTGGCCCGCACCGGCGACGAAGGCCAGGCCGGCATCGAGGCGTTCCGCCCCGAGCACCTGCCGAAGCACTACGGCCTGCAGCCGGACGGCCTGTACAAGCTGTCCGAAGACCAGGCGCAGGAAATCCTGCAAATGCGCCTGCAGCGCCTGACCGGCCTGGAACAGGACAAGATCGTCAACGAGTACAAGGACGTGATGGCGCTGATCGCCGACCTGCTGGACATCCTGTCCAAGCCGTCCCGCGTGACCACCATCATCACCGACGAGATGACCGCCGCGCAGCTGGAATACGGCAGCAAGGACGAGCGCCGCTCCACCATCGAGCACAACGCCACCGACCTGGGCACGGAAGACCTGATCACGCCGCAGGACATGGTGGTGACCCTGTCGCACCTGGGCTACATGAAGTCGCAGCCGATCTCCGAATACCGCGCGCAAAAGCGCGGCGGGCGCGGCAAGCAGGCCATGGCCACCAAGGACGAGGACTGGATCGACCAGCTGTTCATCGCCAACACGCACGACTACATCCTGTGCTTCTCCAACCGTGGCCGCATGTACTGGCTGAAGGTGTGGGAAGTGCCGCAAGGCTCGCGCAACTCGCGCGGCAAGCCTATCGTGAACATGTTCCCGCTGCAGGACGACGAGAAGATCACCGTGGTGCTGCCGCTGTCGGGCGAAAACCGCACCTTCCCGGAAGACCACTACGTGTTCATGTCCACCAGCCTGGGCACCGTGAAGAAAACCCCGCTGAAGGACTTCAGCAACCCGCGCAAGGCCGGCATCATCGCGGTCGACCTGGACGAGGGCGACTTCCTGATCGGCGCCGCGCTGACCGACGGCCAGCACGACGTGATGCTGTTCTCCGACGCCGGCAAGGCGGTGCGCTTCGACGAGAACGACGTGCGTCCGATGGGCCGCACCGCGCGCGGCGTGCGCGGCATGAACCTGGAAGAGGGCCAGAACGTGATCGCCCTGCTGGTGGCCGAGAACGAGCAGCAGTCCGTGCTGACGGCCACCGAGAACGGCTTCGGCAAGCGTACCCCGATCACCGAGTACACCCGCCACGGGCGCGGCACCAAGGGCATGATCGCCATCCAGACTTCCGAGCGCAACGGCCGCGTGGTTGCCGCCACGCTGGTTGAACCGACCGACGAGATCATGCTGATCACCACCGGCGGCGTGCTGATCCGCACGCGGGTGGCGGAGATCCGCGAGATGGGCCGCGCCACGCAAGGCGTGACCCTGATCGCGGTGGAAGACGGCACCAAGCTGTCCGGCCTGCAGCGCATCGTGGAAACCGATATCGACGAGGTGGAACTGGAGCCGTCCGGCGGCGCGCTTGCCTCGCCGGACACGCCGGACGCGACCCCGGATGCTTCGGAATCGGCGCCGGAGTAAGCAGCAGCGTAGGGCGGGTGAGGCGCAAGCCGTAACCCGCCACAGCGGGGGCAGTGTCGTGTACGCAGAATAATGCGACAATGACATTGCCCCCGTTTTACATTTCAAAAGGAAACCTGTGAAGAAAATCGTTGCACTGTTGGCCGCCGCCCTGGCGTTTTCCTGCGTTCCTGCCGCTGCGCAGGGTATCGCGCCCAGCGGCGCGGCCACGGCCGAGTCCACCGCCGCAGCCAGGCAGCTGATGGACGCGATCAACGCGCGCAGCCTGATGCAGGCGTCGATGCAGCAAGCGGCGGCGCAGCTGCCGAGCATGATGCAGGCCATGACGGCGTCGATGGTGGAAAGCAAGGGCAAGGGGCTGAGCGCCGCCGACAAGAAGGCGATGCAGGCCGAGATCGAAAAAGCCGTCCCCGGCATGATGGCCTCCATGCAGAAGCTGTTCAACGATCCGGCCATGCTGGATGAGCTGGAGCGCGAAACCACCGCCATCTACGCGCGCAACTACAGCGTCGATGAGATGCGCCAGCTGCTGGCCTTCTACCGCAGCCCGATCGGCGCCAAGATGCTGTCGACCATGCCCAAGGTAATGCAGGAATCCATGGTGGCGAGCCAGAAGATCATCATGCCGCGCATCGGCAAGATGGTCGAGGACATGACGGCCAACATCGTAAAAAAATAAGGAAAGAGACGTGACGAATATCTACAATTTCTCCGCCGGCCCAGCCGTATTGCCGAAAGAAGTGCTGGCCCAGGCCGCCGCTGAAATGCTGGACTGGAACGGCAGTGGAATGTCCGTCATGGAAATGAGCCACCGCGGTCCGGAATTCATCTCCATCTACCGCGCGGCCGAGCGCGACCTGCGCGAGCTGCTGGCGGTGCCGGACAACTACAAGATCCTGTTCATGCAGGGCGGCGGCCTGTCGCAGAACGCCGTCATCCCGATGAACCTGGTCGGCAGCAGCGACGCCACCATCGATTTCGTGCAGACCGGTTCCTGGTCCAGCAAGTCCATCAAGGAAGCGGCGCGCTACGCCAGGGTGAACGTGGCCGCCAGCGCCAAGGACAACAACTACACCTTCGTGCCGCCGCAGGCCGAATGGAAGCTGACGCCGGGCGCGGCCTATCTGCACCTGTGCACCAACGAGACCATCGACGGCGTGGAGATCGATTTCGTGCCCACCGCACAGGGCGACACCACTGTGGTGGCCGACATGTCCTCGCACATCCTGTCGCGCCCCGTGGACGTGTCCAAGTACGGCCTGATCTTCGGCGGCGCGCAGAAAAACATCGGCCCGGCCGGCGTTACCGTGGTGATCGTGCGCGACGACCTGATCGGCAAAGCCTTGCCGTTCTGCCCGTCCGCGTTCGACTTCAAGAACGTGGCCGACAACGAATCGATGTACAACACGCCGCCCACCTACGGCATCTACATCGCCGGCCTGGTGTTCCAGTGGCTCAAGCGCCAGGGCGGCGTGGCCGAGATGGAACGCCGCAACATGGAAAAAGCAGCGCTGCTGTACGCCGCGCTCGATGCGGACGACTTCTACCAGAATCGCGTCCTGCCGCCATACCGTTCGCGCATGAACGTACCGTTCTACCTGCGCGACGAAAGCAAGAACGAAGCATTCCTGGCCGGCGCCAAAGCGCGCGGCCTGTTGCAGCTGAAGGGCCACAAGTCCGTCGGCGGCATGCGTGCATCCATTTATAACGCCATGCCTATCGAGGGCGTGCAAGCCCTCGTCGATTACTTGAACGAATTCGCCGGCCGCTGAGCGCTGGCCCCTGAGGCAACCTTCATGAACGATAAACTGAAACCCCTGCGCGAGCAGATCGACGCGATCGACGCGCAGATCCTCGCATTGTTGAACCAGCGCGCCAAGGTGGCGCAGGAAGTGGGCCACGTCAAGGCCGAGACCAACGCGCCGGTGTTCCGGCCCGAACGCGAAGCCCAGGTGCTGCGCGGCGTGGCCGACCGCAACCCCGGCCCCATGGTCGCCACCGACGTGCAGACCATCTTCCGCGAAATCATGTCGGCCTGCCGCGCGCTGGAAAAGCGCGTCACCGTGGCCTACCTCGGCCCGGTGGGCACCTTCAGCGAGCAGGCCGTGTACCAGCAGTTCGGCAGCGCCGTCGAAGGCCTGCCGTGCGCCTCCATCGACGAAGTGTTCCGCGCCACCGAGGCCGGCACCGCCGATTTCGGCGTGGTGCCGGTGGAGAATTCATCCGAAGGCGCCATCAACCGCACGCTGGACCTGATGCTGGGCACCACCACCCTGATCAGCGGCGAAGTGGCCATCGCGGTGCACCACAGCCTGATGACCAAGACCGGCAATATGGACGGCGTGCAGGTGATCTGCGCCCATTCGCAGGCGCTGGCGCAGTGCCAGGTGTGGCTGAACCAGAACTACCCCAACATCGAGCGCCGCGCGGTGGCCTCCAACGCCGAAGCGGCGCGCATGGCGGGCGACGACGCCAGCGTGGCGGCCATCGCCAGCGAAATGGCCGGCACGCAGTACAAGCTGGGCGTGGTCAAGGGCCACATCCAGGACGACCCGCACAACCGCACCCGTTTCGCCGTCATCGGCCACCTGCAAACGCTGCCGTCCGGCAAGGACCACACCTCGCTGGTGCTGGCCGTGCCGAACAAGGCCGGCGCCGTGTACCAGCTGCTGGCGCCGCTGGCCAAGCACGGCGTGTCGATGACGCGCTTCGAATCCCGCCCGGCCCGCATCGGCACCTGGGAGTACTACTTCTACGTCGACGTGGACGGCCATGTGAACGACGCGGCCGTCGCACAGGCCCTGGCGGAACTGAAAGACCAGGCCGCATTCTTCAAGGTGCTGGGTTCCTACCCGGTGAGTCTCACCTGACCTTTGACCTGACCTTTACCTAACTCGAGAATTACTATGTCCAAGAATTTCGGTCCAGAATACGTCCGCGCCATCGCCCCCTACCAGGCCGGCAAACCCATTTCCGAAGTGGCGCGCGAGTTCGGCCTCGACGAGGCGTCCATCGTCAAGCTGGCCTCCAATGAGAACCCGTTCGGCGTGCCGGAATCGGCCAAGGCAGCCATGGCCGCCGCTGCGGCGGACCTGGGCCGCTACCCGGACGCCAACGGCTTCGAACTGAAGGCCGCGCTGTCCGAGCGCTACGACGTGCCGGCCGACTGGATCACGCTGGGCAACGGCAGCAACGACATCCTGGAAATCGCCGCCCACGCCTTCGTGGAAAAGGGCCAGGCCATCGTCTACTCGCAGTATTCGTTCGCGGTGTACGCGCTGGCCACGCAAGGCCTGGGCGCGCGCGCCATCGTGGTGCCGGCCAAGGACTACGGCCACGACCTGGACGCCATGGCCGCCGCCATCGACGCCGCAGCTGACGATGTGCGCCTGGTCTTCATCGCCAACCCGAACAACCCGACCGGCACCTTCATCGGCGCGGCCGAGATCGAATCCTTCCTGAAGAAGGTCCCGGCCAACGTGGTGGTGGTGCTGGACGAGGCCTACAACGAATACCTGTCTCCGGAAAACCAGTACGAGTCGGCGGCGTGGGTCAAGCAGTACCCGAACCTGCTGGTCTCGCGCACCTTCTCCAAGGCCTACGGCCTGGCGGGCCTGCGCGTGGGCTTCGCCATCGCCCAGCCGGCGCTGACGGACCTGATGAACCGCATCCGCCAGCCCTTCAACGTGAACTCGCTGGCGCAGGCCGCCGCCATTGCCGCGCTCAACGACAAGAGCTTCCTGGAGCAGGGCGCGCGCAACAACGCCGCCGGCTACCAGCAGTTCGTGGAAGCGTTCGAGCAGATGGGCCTGGAGTACGTGCCTTCCTACGGCAACTTCGTGCTGGTGAAAGTGGGCAAGGACCTGGCCGCCGGCGCGCGCGTCAACCTGGCGCTGCTCAAGCAGGGCGTGATCGTGCGCCCGGTCGGCAACTACGGCCTGCCGGAGTGGCTGCGCATCTCCATCGGCCTGCCGCAGGAAAACGCCATCCTGATCTCGGCTTTGCAGAAAGCGCTGGCGACGGACCGTGAATAAGGTAGTCATATTCGGCGTCGGCCTGATCGGCGGCTCGTTTGCGCGGGCGCTGAAGCAGGCCGGCGCCGCGCGCAGCGTCGTCGGCATGGACCGTTCGCCGGCCTCGCTGCAGCGGGCGCTGGAGCTGGGCATCATCGACGTGGCCGGCAGCGACATTGCCGGCGCCGTGCGGGACGCCGACCTGGTGCTGCTGGCCGCGCCGGTGGCGCAGACCGGCAACATCCTGGCGGCCCTGCTGCCGCACCTGGGCCCGCGTACCGTGGTCACCGACGCCGGCAGCACCAAGGGCGACGTGGCGGCCGCCGCGCGCGCCGCGCTGGGCGAGAAGCTGGGACGCTTCGTGCCCGGCCACCCCATCGCGGGCCGCGAAACCAATGGCCCGGACGCGGCCATTCCGAATCTGTATCAAGGCAAGAAAGTAGTGCTCACGCCGCTGGCCGAAAACGCCGAAGCGGACGTGGAGCTGGTGGCCGCCGCCTGGCGTGCCTGTGGCGCTGTGATCCATCGCCTCTCGCCGGAGGAACACGACAAGGTGTTCGCCGCCGTCAGCCATTTGCCCCATTTGCTGGCTTACGCACTGGTGGACGACATCGCCCACAAGCCGCACGCCGATTTGCTGTTCCAGTACGCCGCCAGCGGCTTTCGCGATTTCACGCGCATCGCCGGCTCGTCGCCGGAAATGTGGCGCGACATCAGCCTGGCCAACCAGGCCGCGCTGCTGACGGAACTGGACGCCTATCTGGCACAATTGACCACGCTGCGCGCGCAGCTTGCCGCCGGCGACGGCGCCGCCCTGGAGGCGGTGTACGGCAATGCCCGGCACGCGCGCGAGCGCTGGATCGCGACGATCGAGGCGGCCGAGGCGCCGCCCGCACAAGATAAAGCTGAATGACAAAGAGCTGAATGACAAAGCTGAATAAGCAAGCAAAAGGACTGGTATGACGCAGCACTATCCCGAACACATCGACCTGGCGCCGGTCGCCCACGCTGAAGGCGTGGTGCGCCTGCCGGGCTCGAAATCGATCTCCAACCGCATCCTGCTGCTGGCCGCGCTGGCCGAAGGCGAAACCCGCATCGGCGGCCTGCTGGCGTCCGACGACACGCACGTGATGCTGAACGCGCTGCGTTCGCTGGGCGTGAACTGGAGCGAGCAGCCCACCATGGACGGCTACCCCATGCACACCGTGCAGGGCGCCGGCGGCGACGCCGGCGTCACGCTGGCGCCATCGGCCGACCTGTTCATGGGCAACGCCGGCACCGCCATCCGCCCGCTGACGGCGGCCCTGGCCGTGATCGGCGGCGACTACACGCTGCACGGCGTGGCGCGCATGCACGAGCGCCCGATCGGCGACCTGGTGGACGCGCTGAACGCCATCGGCGCGCAGATCGAATACACCGGCAACCCCGGCTTCCCGCCACTGCACATCCGCAAGGGTAAGCTGGCGGCCCAGCGCCTGTCGGTGCGCGGCGACGTGTCCAGCCAGTTCCTGACCGCGCTGCTGATGGTGGCGCCGCTGATGGCGCAAGGCCAGGCCGTCACCATCGCCGTGGTGGGCGAGCTGATTTCCAAGCCCTACATCCAGATCACGCTGAACCTGATGCGCCGCTTCGGCGTGGCGGTGGAGCAGGACGGCTGGGCCGCGTTCACCGTGCAGGCCGGCCAGCGCTACCGGAGCCCGGGCCTGATCCACGTGGAAGGCGACGCTTCGTCGGCGTCCTACTTCCTGGCCGCCGGCGCCATCGGCGGCGGTCCGGTGCGCGTGGAAGGCGTGGGCCGCGACTCGATCCAGGGCGACGTGCGCTTTGCCGAAGCGCTGGAGCAGATGGGTGTGCAGATCACCATGGGCGACAACTGGATCGAGGCGAAGGGCAACGGCCCGCTGAAGGCGGTGGACATGGACTTCAACCACATCCCGGACGCCGCCATGACCATCGCCGTGGCCGCGCTGTACGCCGAAGGCACCACCACCTTGCGCAACATCGCCAGCTGGCGCGTAAAGGAAACCGACCGCATCGCCGCCATGGCCACCGAGCTGCGCAAGCTGGGCGCCGAGGTGGAAGAGGGCACCGACTACCTGAAGGTGACGCCGCCGGCCGCCATCGGCACGGCCGCCATCGACACCTACGACGACCACCGCATGGCCATGTGCTTCTCGCTGGCCTCGCTGGATGGCGCGTTGCGAAAAGGCAACAATGTGCGGATCAACGATCCCAAGTGCGTGGCCAAGACTTTCCCCGATTATTTCGCCGCCTTCGCGGCGATCGCCAAATAACTATGCCGACAACCCATATCCCTGTCATCACCATCGACGGCCCCACCGCATCCGGCAAGGGCACCGTCGCACACAAGGTCGCCGACCACCTCGGCTTCCACCTGCTGGACTCGGGCGCGCTCTACCGTTTGACCGCGCTGCAGGCGATCCGCCGCGACACCAGCCTGACCGACGAACATGCGCTGGCCAAGCTGGCCGAGCACCTGCACATCAGTTTTACCGGTGAGGCGGTGTTTTTGTCGCATGAAAACGTCACCGATGCGATCCGGCAGGAAGACGTGGGCAACACGGCATCGAAAATCGCGGCGTTGCCCGCTGTGCGCCAGGCGCTGTACAGCCTGCAGCTGGGCTTCCGCAAGACCCCGGGCCTGGTGGCGGACGGGCGCGACATGGGCACGGTGATCTTCCCGAGCGCCCAATTGAAGGTGTTTTTGACCGCCAGCGTGGAAGCGCGCGCCGAACGCCGATATAAGCAATTGATAGCTAAGGGATTTTCTGCTAATATGGAAGACCTCCTGATGGATTTGAAGGCAAGGGATGACCGGGATGCAAACCGGGCCATCGCGCCGCTGGTCCCCGCAGAGGGGGCGCATGTCCTCGATACCTCGCAGATGACCGTCGATGAGGCGGTTTCGCAGGTGTTGCAGTGGTATGCGGCCATCGGGAAATAGTTGGTTGCCGGGCAAGCTCTGAGTGCCTTGGCAGTTTATTAACCCTAACCCAGTTGAAGCCGCATGGTGCGGGTCTTACTGGCTAACCTGGAAGTACTATGTCTAATATGGAAAGTTTCGCAGCCCTCTTCGAGGAATCCCTGTCCCGTCAGGACATGCGTTCCGGCGAAGTGATCTCCGCTGAAGTCGTTCGTCTGGATCACAACTTCGTGATCGTAAACGCCGGCCTGAAATCGGAAGCTTTCATCCCTGTTGAAGAATTCAAGAATGACCAAGGCGAACTGGAAGTCAAAGTAGGCGACTTCGTTTCCGTGGCCATCGAATCGCTGGAAAACGGTTTCGGCGATACCATCCTGTCGCGCGACAAAGCCAAGCGTCTGGCTTCGTGGCTGGCTCTGGAAAAAGCAATGGAATCCGGCGAAATCGTCGTCGGTACCGTCAATGGCAAAGTCAAGGGCGGCCTGACCGTTCTGACCAACGGCATCCGCGCGTTCCTGCCAGGTTCGCTGGTGGACACCCGTCCTGTCAAAGACACCACCCCATTCGAAGGCAAGACCCTCGAATTCAAGGTTATCAAACTGGACCGCAAGCGTAACAACGTCGTTCTGTCCCGCCGCGCCGTCATCGAAGCTTCGATGGGCGAAGAGCGTCAGAAACTGATGGAAACGCTGAAAGAAGGCACCGTGGTAACCGGCGTGGTGAAAAACATCACCGACTACGGCGCGTTCGTGGACCTGGGCGGCATCGACGGCCTGCTGCACATCACCGACCTGGCATGGCGTCGTGTGCGTCACCCATCGGAAGTGCTGACCGTTGGCCAAGAAATCACCGCGAAAGTGCTGAAGTACGATCAGGAAAAGAACCGCGTGTCCCTGGGCGTGAAACAGCTGGGCGACGATCCTTGGACCGGTCTGTCCCGTCGTTACCCACAAGGCACCCGCCTGTTCGGCAAAGTAACGAACCTGACCGACTACGGCGCGTTCGTTGAAGTGGAACAGGGCATCGAAGGCCTGGTACACGTTTCCGAAATGGACTGGACCAACAAGAACGTTGCTCCTAACAAAGTTGTCCAGCTGGGCGACGAAGTAGAAGTGATGGTTCTGGAAATCGACGAAGAGCGTCGTCGTATTTCGCTGGGCATGAAGCAGTGCAAAGCCAACCCATGGGACGACTTCGGCGTAACCCACAAGAAGGGCGATAAAGTCCGTGGCGCCATCAAGTCGATCACCGACTTCGGCGTGTTCATCGGCCTGGCCGGCAACATCGACGGCCTGGTGCACCTGTCCGACCTGTCGTGGACCGAGTCCGGCGAAGAAGCCGTGCGCAAGTTCAAGAAGGGTGACGAACTGGAAGCCGTGGTTCTGGCCATCGACGTTGAGCGCGAGCGCGTTTCCCTGGGCGTCAAGCAACTGGAAGGCGACCCGTTCAACAACTTCGCAGCCATCAACGACAAGGGCGCACTGGTAACCGGCACCGTTAAATCGGTTGAGCCTAAAGGCGCCGTGATCCAGCTGTCCGAAGAAGTCGAAGGCTACCTGCGCGCTTCCGAAATCTCCCGCGATCGCGTGGAAGATGCCGGTACGCACCTGAAGGTGGGCGATTCCGTGGAAGCGCTGGTCATCAACATCGACCGCAAAGCACGTTCGATCCAGCTGTCGATCAAAGCTAAAGACAATGCTGAAACTGCAGAAGCCATGCAGAAGATGGCATCGGTCGACAGCAGCGCCGCTTCGGGCACCACCAGCCTGGGCGCACTGCTGAAAGCCAAGTTCGACAACAAGAACTAATAGCATCAGTCAACGTAGATGACCAAGTCCGAGTTGATCAACCGCCTGGCTGAGCGTTATTCTCAGCTGGTGGCCAAGGATGCGGAGTACGCCGTCAAGACGATACTCGATGCGATGACCGGCGCGCTTGCGAGCGGCCAGCGCATCGAGATCCGCGGCTTCGGCAGCTTTGCTTTGAATAGCAGGCCGCCCCGCATCGGCCGCAATCCGAAGTCCGGCGACAAGGTGATGGTGCCCGAAAAACGGGTGCCGCACTTCAAGCCTGGCAAGCAGTTGCGCGAGCGTGTCGACGCGATGGTGGGCCAGCCCATCATCGAGGACTGAAGCGTCTACATGACGGTAGCCGGGGCGGGTGCAAGCCTGTTCCGGCTGATGTAAAAGAGCGGCGTCCCTGGATGCCGTTTTTTTTTGAAACGGGAAGCTGACGAATGAAAATTGTTTCCACTGTTTTTGGTTTTATCCTGTTCGTGCTGTTTTTCGGCTTCGCATTGAAAAACACCCAGGAAGTGAATCTGGTCCTGTTCCTGAATTACGAATTACGCGGCCCCCTGGTGCTGATGCTGCTCGGCTTCTTTGCCGCCGGCGCCTTCCTCGGCGTGCTCGCGCTCACCCCCACCGTGTTCCGCCACCGGCGCGAAGCGACCAAACAAAAATCCACCATCCAGACGCTGCAAACCTCGGCCCTGCAGGTCAATGCCCAGCCGCAGCCGGACAGCGTGAATACTCAGCAGTAATGCCAACAATCGTCCTATAAAAAAAGCATGGAATTCGAACTCTGGTGGTTATTGGGCATGCCCATCTTCTTCGGCCTGGGCTGGGTCGCCGCGCGGGTGGACATCCGCCAGCTGGTGTCCGAATCGCGCACCTTGCCGCGCGGCTATTTCAAAGGCTTGAACTTCCTGCTGAACGACCAGCCGGACAAGGCCATCGACGCCTTCATCGAGATCGTGCGCCTGGACCCGGAAACGGCCGACATGCACTTCGCGCTGGGCAACCTGTTCCGCCGCCGCGGCGAAACCGAGCGCGCCATCCGCGTGCACCAGAACCTGCTGTCGCGCCCGGACCTGCCGCCCGAGCAAAAGGCGCACGCCGAGTATGAACTGGGCATGGACTACCTGAAGGCCGGCCTGCTGGACCGCGCCGAGGAAACCTTCAAGCGCCTGCTCGATACCTCCTACGGCGTGCAGGCGCGCCGCTCGCTGCTGGAGATCTTCCAGCGCGAAAAGGAGTGGCCGCGCGCGATCGAAGCGGCGCTGGGCCTGCAGGAATCGGGCGCCGGCGCGCGCCAGAAGGAAATCTCGCAGTTCTATTGCGAAATGGCGCAGGATGCGCTGGTCCACATCCACCCCGAAGAAGCGCTGCAGCTGCTTGAGCAGGCCTTGCAGGCCGACCGCACCAGCGTGCGCGCCACCATCCTGGTGGGCGACGCGCAGCTGATGCAGGGCGACGTGGAAGCCGCGCTGAACACCTGGCGCCGCGTGGAGCAGCAAAGCGTGCCGCACGTGGCGCTGGTGGCGCAGCGCCTGATGGACGGCTACAAGAAGGTCGGCCGGCCGCAGGAAGGCGTGTCCGTGCTCAAGTCCTATTTGGAGCAGGCATCGTCGATCGACCTGCTGGAAGTGGTGTTCAAGGCCGTCATCGAGCTCGACGGCGTAGGCGCCGCCAAGCAGCTGGTGAGCGACGAGCTGCGCCGCACGCCGACCCTGCTGGGGCTGGACAAGCTGCTGGAAGCGCGCATGATGGACGCGCCGGCCGAGCTGCTGTCGGAACTGTCGATGGTCAAAGGCCTGGTGCACGGCTATACCCAGAAGCTGGCGCGCTACCAATGCGGCCATTGCGGCTTCAAGGCGCGCCAGTATTATTGGCATTGCCCGGGCTGCAGCAAGTGGGAATCCTACCCGCCGCGCCGCACGGAAGAACTGAACGTAATGAATTGATGCGCCGGCGGGTTACGGCTGCGCCTAACCCGCCGGGCGCGCCGCGACCCTGAGAGACCGCCATGAGCACTTCCGTGACCACCTACCAAGCCCCTGCACTCGACCAGGTACGCATCCTCGTCGTGGGCGACGTGATGCTGGACCGCTACTGGTTCGGCGATGTCAGCCGCATCTCCCCCGAAGCCCCGGTGCCCATCGTGCGCGTGGACAAGCGCGAAGCGCGCCTGGGCGGCGCGGCCAACGTGGCGCGCAACGCGGCCGCGCTGGGCGCGCACGCCGGCCTGCTGGGCGTGGTCGGCGCCGACGAGGCGGGCGACCAGGTCGAGCAGTTGCTGCACGGCGGCGGCATCCACAGCTACCTCAAGCGCGACGAAGCCATCTCCACCATCATCAAGCTGCGCGTGATCGGCCGCCAGCAGCAGATGCTGCGCATCGACTTCGAAGAGCCGCCCAGCGACACCGTGCTGCGCAACAAGCTGATGCAGTACAAGGCGCTGCTGGCCGACTACGACGTCATCATCCTGTCCGACTACGCCAAGGGCAGCCTGGTCAACGTGGCCGACATGGTGGCGGCGGGCCGCGCGGCCGGCAAGGTCGTGATGGTGGACCCGAAGGGCGACGACTTCACGCGCTACGCCGGCGCCACCGTGCTGACGCCGAACAAATCCGAATTCCGCCACATCGCCGGCGGCTGGAGCAGCGAAGAGCAGCTCACCGCCAAGGCCCAGAACCTGCGCCGCGAGCTGCGCCTGGACGCGCTGCTGCTGACCCGCTCGGAAGAGGGCATGACGCTGTTTACCGAACAGGAAGTGTTCCACATCCCGGCCGACGCGCGCGAAGTGTTCGACGTCTCCGGCGCCGGCGACACCGTGATCGCCACCATGGCGGCCATGCTGGGCGCGGGCGCGGGCTGGAACGAGGCCGTGCAGACCGCCAACCGCGCCGGCGGCATCGTGGTCGGCAAGCTGGGCACGGCCACCGTCACGCGCGAGGAATTGTTCGGCTAAGGTCCGGCGCGCCATGAACGCCCTGTTCAACGTCGAGTTCCAGGCCATGGCCAGCCCCTGCCAGGTGCTGCTGGCGGCGGCCGGCGAAGCCGAGGCGCGCGCGCTGGCCCAAGCTGCCATCGCCGAAGTGCTGCGCATCGAAACCAAGTACTCGCGCTACCGCGCCGACAGCGTGGTTAGCGCCATCAACGGCGGGGCGGGGCGCGGGCCGGTGCAACTGGACCCGGAGACCCTGGCCCTGCTGCAGTACGCCGGCCAGCTGTTTGAGCTGAGCGGCGGCCTGTTCGACATCACCACCGGCGTGCTGCGCAAGGCCTGGAACTTCAGCGTGCCGCGCGTGCCCGCGCCGGATGAACTGGCGCCGCTGCTGGCCTTGACCGGCTGGCGCCGCGTCGAACGCGACGCAGGCAGCGTGCGCCTGCCGCAGGCCGGCATGGAGCTCGACTTCGGCGGCTTTGGCAAGGAATACGCGGCCGACCGCGCCGCCGCCATCCTGCAGGCACAGGGCGTGCAATCGGGCTATGTGAACCTGGGCGGCGACCTGCGCGTGCTGGGGCCGCAGCCGGACGGCAGCCCGTGGCGCATCGGCATCCAGCACCCGCGCCCGGGAGGCGAGCACGACCAGACTATGGCGTCCATCGACGTCAGCAGCGGCGCGCTGGCCACCTCGGGCGACTACGAGCGCTACTTCGAGCTGGACGGGCGGCGCTACTGCCACATCCTCGATCCGGCCAGCGGCTATCCGGTGACGGCCTGGCGCTCGGTCAGCGTGCTGGCGCCGCTGACGGTGGCGGCAGGCGCTTGCGCCACCATCGCCATGCTCAAGGGCCCGCAGGGGCTGGACTTCCTGGCCGCCAGCGGCAATGCCTGGCTGGCGCAGGACGCGGCCGGCGGACTGCACAGCTCGGGTGTTTGACTTTCATCAAGCTTGCCACGTCAACTGCGCTCAGCCGTAGCCGTTGATGGGAAGCGCGGCGGAACCCCGCCGTCGCTATCCCACCTGATGGAGAGAGACATGATGAAGAAACTGATGATGGCAGTCGCCGCGCTGGTGGCGACGATGGGTTTCGCATTCGCACAGGTCGATGTCAACAAGGCCGACGCGGCCGCGCTGGACGCCGTCAAGGGCATCGGCCCGGCCAAATCGAAAGCCATCCTGGATGAGCGCGCCAAGGGCGAGTTCAGGGACTGGGCCGACTTCGAGACGCGCGTGAAAGGCGTGGGCGAGAAGAACGCCATCAAACTGTCCGAGGCCGGGCTGCAGGTGAACGGCAAATCGCGCGACGGCGCAGTCGCCAAGCCGGCCAAGGCTGACAAGATGGCCGCCGCCCCGGGCGCGAAAAAGTAATTCCGCCTGACCCAGCCCCGCCGCGTCATGGCGGGGTTCTGCAACTTGCCGATACAAAAATCCCGTTCCGCCGCGCGCGGGCTTCATGAGAAGATCGTAGCCTGTTACCACCACAGGACGCGCCCGCATGGCTCACCGTTCCCTCCTTTTGCTGGCCGCTTTGGCCGCCGGCAGCGCCGCCGCCGGCCCCGACACCGTCCGCCGCCAGCCCGGCATCGACCAGATCGTGCGCGACATCTCGCCGCAGCGCATCGAGGCGCTGGTGCGCAAGCTGGTCTCCTTCCAGACCCGCCACACCATGTCCGAAACCGGGTCCGACACCGTGGGCATAGGCGCAGCCAGGCGCTGGATCAAGCGCGAGTTCGAGCGCTGCAACGCGCAGAATGGCGGCCGCCTGCAAGTGGCGTTCGACAGCCACGTCGCGCCCGTGTCGCGCCGCATCAGCCGTCCGACCGAGATCGTCAACGTGGTGGCCACCTTGCCCGGCACGCAGGACGCATCGAAGGAACGCATCTACGTTGTCAGCGGCCACTACGACTCGCGCAACACCGACGTGATGGACGCCACCGGCGCTGCGCCCGGCGCCAACGACGACGCCTCCGGCACGGCGGCCGTGATGGAAATGGCTTGCGTGATGTCGACGTACCAGTTCGACGCCACCCTGGTCTTCATGACGGTGGCGGCCGAAGAGCAGGGCTTGCTGGGCGCGGCGCACTGGGCCGAGCAGGCCAGGCAAAAGAAACTGAACATTGCCGGCATGTTTACCAACGACATCATCGGCAGCTCGCGCGACGAGCACGGCAAGGTGGACGACAAGAGCGTGCGCCTGTTCGCCGAAGGCTTGCCGGTGGAGAAGGAAGCCAGCGAGGCGAACCGCACGCTGATCCAGACCGGCGGCGAGAACGACTCCATCTCGCGCCAGCTGGCGCGGCACGTGAAAGAGCAAGGCGAGCGCTACGTGCAAGGCTTCAAGGTCAACGTCATCCAGCGCCGCGACCGCTACCTGCGCGGCGGCGACCACATGCCCTTCCTCGAGCGCGGCTACGCGGCGCTGCGCTTCACCGAGCCGGCCGAAGACTTCAAGCACCAGCACCAGAACGTGCGCACCGAAAACGGCGTGCTGATCGGCGACATGCCCGAGTACAACGACTACAACTACATCGCCCAGGTCACGCGGGTGAACGCCGCCGCGCTGGCCACGCTGGCGCTGGCGCCGGCCGCGCCGCGCCAGGTGCAGCTGCGCACCGCCCAGCTGGAGAACGACACGGCGCTGGTGTGGCAGGCCAACGGCGAGCCGGATTTGGCCGGCTACCGCATCGTCTGGCGTGAGACGGACGCGGCAGGCTGGCAGGGCGGCAAATTCGTCGGCAACGTCACCGAAGCGCGCGTGCCGCTGTCGAAAGACAACTACTACTTCGGCGTGCAAGCCATCGACAAGGACGGCAACGCCAGTCCCGCCAGCTATCCCGTGCCCCTGCGCTAAACATCTGCCATAAAAACAGGCAAGCTGAGCCGCATTCCACCCACATCGGGGTCAGACCCCGACGTGGGTGGAATGCGGCTCAGCTCGGCTGGGGAGTTACAGCTCGGGAGGGAGGTTGGCGAGGAAGGCGTGGATCTGGGAGACGACCGCGGCGCCTTCGCCGACCGCCGCCGCGACGCGCTTGGTGGAGTTGGCGCGCACGTCGCCAATGGCGAACACGCCCGGCACGCTGGTTTCCAGCGCGGCGCGCGCCGGCAGGTCGGCCGGGTACACGCCTTTGGCGAAGTTGGCGCGGCATTGCGCCTTGGTGACGTCGAAGCCGGTGCGGATGAAGCCTTTGCTGTCGACATCGACGCCGCAGTCGCTCAGCCAGCCGGTGTTGGGGTCGGCGCCGATGAACAGGAACACGCGGCACACGTCGTAGTCGGTTTCGGTGTCGCTCTTGCTGCAGCGGATGCGCACCTGCTGCAGGCCTTGCTCGTCGTCGCCTTCCAGCGCCACGATTTCACTGTGCGTGTGCAGCACGATGTTGGGCGTGGCCTGGATGCGCTCGATCAGGTAGCTGGACATGGTGGCCGCCAGGCTGGGCCCGCGCACCAGCATGTGCACCTTGGAGGCGTGCCCGGACAGGAATACCGCCGCCTGGCCGGCCGAGTTGCCGCCGCCCACCAGCACGATTTCTTCCGTCTTGCACAGCTTCGCTTCGATCGGCGAGGCCCAGTAGTACACGCCGCGCCCTTCGAACTGTTTCAGGTTGGCCAGCGACGGGCGGCGGTAGCGCGCGCCGCACGACAGCACCACGGTCTTGGCCTGCAGCCGCGTCAGGCTGCCGCACATTTCCACTTGCAGCGGGTAGGTGTCGCAGATCAGGCGCCCGGCCGGGGCCGGAATGGCGATCTCGACGCCGAATTTCTGCGACTGCACGTAGGCGCGCCCGGCCAGGGCGCCGCCGGAAATGCCGGTCGGGAAGCCGAGATAGTTTTCAATCCGCGCGCTGGCCGCCGCCTGGCCGCCGAAGGCGCGCGTTTCCAGCGCCAGCACCGACAAGCCTTCCGAGGCGGCGTACACCGCAGTCGCCAGCCCGGCCGGACCGGCGCCGACCACGATCACGTCCCACACCTTGTCGCTGCCCAACTCGGGCAGCATGCCCAGGCAGCGGCCCAGGTCCACATTGGTCGGGTTCTTCTTCACGCTGCCGTCCGGGCACACCACCAGCGGCATCTCGTCCGCCGTGGGCTGGTAGTGCTCGCACAGCGCCCGCGCCTGGGCGTCGTGTTTCGGATCCAGTACCGAGTAGGGATGGCCGTTGCTTTGCAGCCAGGTTTGCAGGTTGTGCAGACGCGGGTGGCTGGGCGCGCCCACCAGCACCGGGCCGCCGGACGGCGCCTCGATCAGCCCCACGCGGCGCAGGATCAGCGCGCGCACGATGCGCTCGCCCAGTTCGGCCTCGGCCACCACCAGCGCGCGCAGCGATTCGGACGGGATCACCAGCACTTCCACGTCGCCCACCGCGTCGCCGTTGACCAGCGACGGCCGGTCCGACAGCTGGCCCACTTCGGCGCAGAACTGGCCGGCGCCGTGTTCGATGATCAGCGACGTGTTGCCCAGCCCGTCGTAGCGGCTGATGGCCACCCGGCCCTTCAGGATCACCAGCATGCCGAAGGTGGTGCGGCCGGCTTCGAACAGGCGCTCGCCGTTGCGGAAATGGCGCACCGTGCCGAAGCGGTCCATGCGTTTTATTTCGGCCTCGGTCAGCGTCGGGAACATCTGGTGGCGGCGCGATTCGAGCGAGCTGGGCACGCCTTCGATGGCGTTGTTCGCGTTGGCTTCTGCCTGGAATGGGGTGTCGTCGTGTGCCATGGCGGGATTCGTTAAATGGAAGAGGGGAGGGCGTCACGAGCAGTCTAGCGCATGGCATCGCTTTCATGCCAACATCTTATTGGAGAGCTTGGCTGGTACAATCTTCCTTATTCTTTCTGACAACCCGCCCATGTCCGTTGTTCCTGCCATCCGCGCGCTCGATCCGCGCGAGACCGACCATTTTTTCGTCTACCTGAACGATCATTTGCAGGACAACGGCGCCGGCAGCCATCCGCTGTTCCAACCCATGCCGCGCAGCCGCTCGGTGTTCCCGGATGAGAAGGCCGCCGCTTTCGTCAAGGGCATGCGCATTGCCGTTGGCGAGCCGGGCTGGCGCCGGGCCTGGGTGGCCACCGGGCGCGACGGCATCCTCGGCCACATCGACCTGCGCGCCCGGCCGGAGCACGCCAGCGCCCACCGCGCCATGCTGGGCATGGGCGTGCACCGCCTGGCGCGGCGCCAGGGACTGGGCCGGGTGCTGCTGGCGTCCGCCCTGGACTGGGCCCGCAAGCAGGGCCTGGAATGGGTGGACCTGGAAGTGCTGAGCATCAATGAACCGGCGCGCGCGCTGTACCGCGACAGCGGTTTCCGCCAGACCGGTGAAATCGACGACATGTTCCGCATCGACGGCGAACAACTGGCCTACACGCTGATGAGCCTGAAGCTGTGAGGCTCTGGAAGCCCGGGTCCGACCTGTGCCGGGCGCGCTTTTGCGTCCCGGATTAAAATGATCTCTTTTGCTGAACGAAAACAGAACACGATGGCTTACATGACTATTGCCGATACGATCGGCAACACGCCCCTGGTGCAGCTGCAACGCATCCCCGGCGCCGACGCCGACGCGCGCGGCAACATCATCCTCGGCAAGCTTGAAGGCAACAATCCGGCCGGTTCCGTCAAGGACCGCGCCGCCATGTCCATGCTGCGCCGCGCCGAAGAACGCGGCGACATCAAGCCGGGCGACACGCTGATCGAAGCGACCTCGGGCAACACCGGCATCGCGCTGGCGATGGCGGCCGCCATCCGCGGCTACAAGATGCTGCTGCTGATGCCGGAAAACCAGAGCGAGGAACGCAAGCAGGCCATGGCCGCCTACGGCGCCCAGATCATGCTCACGCCCAAGACCGGCGGCATGGAATACGCGCGCGACATGGCCGAGCAGATGCAGAAGGACGGCAAGGGCATCATCCTGGACCAGTTCGGCAACGGCGACAACCCGCGCGCGCACTACGAAGGCACCGGTCCGGAAATCTGGCGCGACACCGGCGGCCGCGTGACCCACTTCGTCAGCGCCATGGGCACCACCGGCACCATCATGGGCGTGTCGCAGTACCTGAAGGAGCAAAGCGCATCGGTGCGCATCATCGGCGCGCAGCCGGAAGAGGGCTCGCAGATCGCCGGCATCCGCAAATGGCCGGAAGCCTACCTGCCGAAAATCTACGACAAGGCGCGCGTGGACCAGGTGGAATACGTGACGCAGGCGGCGGCCGAACGCATGGCGCGCCGGCTGGCGGCGGAAGAGGGGATATTCTGCGGCATTTCGGCGGCGGGCGCCTGCAAGATCGCATTGCGGATTTCGCAGACCGTGGAGAACGCAACCATCGTGTTCATCGTCTGCGACCGCGGCGACCGTTACCTGTCGACCGGCGTGTTCCCGGCTTAAGGTTTCAGGAAAACTTCATCCCTCCTCCCTGGCGAGGGGAGGGATCGCGAACCGGGCTGCAATCAGCCCTGGTTCGGGGTTTCGCCTTCTTTAGGCTTGAACTGCTTGTCGCTGATGCGGAACTTGTTGCGGCGGTCGCCCATCAAGTAGCGCAGGTCGCGAATGCTCAGGTCGCTCACTTCGTGCATGCGGATCAGCAGCGAAGCACCCACCGGCAGGCGGTGGTGGCGGATTTTGCTGATCACCGGCGGCGCCACTTCCAATGCGCGCGACAGGGCGGCATCGTTTTTCAGGCGCAGATTTTCGATCAGCGTGTCGAGCAGTCGGTTCGGATTGTATTGCAGCAGGTCGTCGCCTTCCGAATCGCTGTTCATATCAATACCCACTTGGTTAGTCATGATTCGTCTGTTCCTTGTAAAGTTTGTCCTGCAAAGTGAAACACTCGGAGCCTAGCCATGTTCATCCTTACTCGGGAACGAATTCACCACACGGACGGAATTCCGAAATAACAAGTTTCATAATATATACACAATTGTACAACATCACGCAATGTAATACTTACGAGCAATAAAAAATACCTCTGCCGCGTAGCTCTTGTTGTCGGTCCGCAACAATGTGTGAGAATTGACGCTGGTTGCGTGTGCTACCATGCCTCTGCGGATGCCGACGCATTCTTTGTCTTTTGAACAAAGTTGAGTATAGGGCAAAACCACCTTGCATTGCCGCACGATATGATTCCTGTCGTGTTTCCAACTATCAATTATACAATAGCTGCCAATAGGCAAGATTTCAAGGGGCTTTACGCTTCCTTACATCTCCCGCCGCGACAATTTGACAGCCCGGCCCAGTTCCAGCACCGACATCGCGTAGAAATAGCTGCGGTTGTATTGGGTGATGGCGAAGAAATTATTGGTGCCCAGCCAAAATTCGGTCGGCTCGGAGCCGTTCTGCAAGTCCACCAGGCCGAACAACATTCCTTCAGGCAAGGACGATGTGGTGACGACCCCGGCCGACATCAAGTCCTGCTGGCGGAATTTCGCTTCCAGGCCCTGGTTGATGTAGCGTTCCCACTGGCGGCTGGGCGACACGGTGGCCGGGTACACCAGCGGACCCGGATCGTCGCGGCGCCAGCCGTGCGCCACCAGGAAGGCCGCCACGCTGCCGATGGCGTCGGTGGGCGAGTTGCGCAGGTCGACCCGGCCGTCGCCGTCGAAGTCGACCGCGTACTTCACGATGTTGCTCGGCATGAACTGCGGCAAGCCCACCGCGCCGGCATAGGAGCCCAGCAGCGAGAACGGGTCGATGCCGGTCTGGCGCGCGTACAGCAGCGTGCTTTCCAGTTCGCCCTTGAAGAAGGTCATGCGGGCGTCGCGCGAGGGCGCCAGCGGGTAGGCGAAGGCCAGGGTGGTGAGCGCGTCCATGACGCGGAAGCGGCCCGTGTTGCCGCCATAGACGGTCTCCACGCCAATGATGCCGACGATGATTTCGGCCGGCACGCCGTACAGCGACTCGGCGCGCGCCAGCGCCTCGCGGTTCTCGTTCCAGAATTTCACGCCGCCGTTGACGCGCACCGGTTCGATGAACAGCTTGCTGTACGCCTGCCAGTTCTTCGGCTTGCCGGGCGGCGCGGGCTTCATCAGCTGCACCGCCGAATCCACGTAGCGCACCTGCATCATGGTCGCGTCCAGTTCCTTGCGGTCGAAGCCGTGCCTGGCGGCCATGTCGTCCAGGAAGGCGCCCACTTCCTTCCACTGGCCGAAGTTGACGAATTCGCCTTCGTAGTCGGTTTTCCTGGCGGCCGTCTTGGCCTTGGCTTTCTTGGCCGCGGCGGCCTTGGCTTTGGCCTTGCCGCCCTGGCTGGTTTGGGCGGATGCCGCGCATGGCGCCACGGCCAGGGCCAGGCCGCTAGCGGCCAATGCCAGGGCCAGGAAGGCGGACGAGAGGGTGTTGTTGCGCAAAGACAGTTTCATGTTGATCGTTTCAGCAAAATGGCCAGCCGTTTGGCGGGCGCCGTTATCTCGTCATCAGGCGCGGCGTATTTCAGCGCGCCATACAATTCCAAAAAGGCCTGCATGGCCTGTTTCTTGTCATCCGGTGCCTGCATCGCCTGCAAACGGCGAGCATAGCTGTGCGGTCCTTCGTGCGGCGCACGCGGCATGCCGCGCCTGGCCATCAGGCGGCAGAAGGCGGCGTACACCGCCTCCACCGGCTCCTGCGCCGCCCGCGCCCGCAGTAGTTTGCGCCACAGCACCAGCAGCGCGGCCACCGCAGCCAGCGCGGCGCCGCTGCGCCAGTTGCCGAGCGCGTCCGTTAGTTCCCCAAGGAAACTGCTCTGCCGTTCTGGATTGTAATCCAGGACCCATTGATTCCACGCATTATTCACCGCGTGCAGGCGGAATCTGAGCTGCGCCAGCCACGAATTGCTGTCATTGCGGAAATTCATCAACTGGCCCAGGCCGTCCAGGCCGAACGGCGCCTGCTGCGGCAGCGCGCGCCCCAGGCCGAGGCTGACGCGGTCCGGCGCCACGGCGGCAGTGGGGTCGACCCGCAGCCAGCCCTGGCCGGCGATCCAGATTTCGGCCCAGGCGTGGGCGTCGGACTGGCGCACGGTGAGGTAGCCGTCCACCGGGTTCAGTTCCCCGCCCTGGTAGCCGGTGACCACGCGCGCCGGCACGCCCATGGCGCGCATCAGCACCACGAAGGCGCCCGCGTAGTGCTCGCAGAAGCCGGCCTTGCTGCCGAACAGGAAATCGTCCACCGCATGCCGGCCCAGCAGCGGCGGCTCCAGCGTGTAGCTGAACTGCTGGGTGCGGAACATGCGCAGCACCGCCTGGGCCGACGCGGCCGGGCCGTCCGCTTGGCGC
>NZ_BAAKJE010000185.1:0-960 GCF_059704565.1 Massilia sp. NBRC 108631 | reverse complement strand
TACATCAGCTGGTCGCGCTGGGCCAGCGTAAGGCTGATGGGGGCGAAGGCGTAGCGGGCGATGTCGGCCGGCGTGGCGGGCACGATGTCGATGCTGTAGCGCTGTTGTCGGCGCGGCTCGAGCGCGCTCCATGCGCTCACGGGGGCGAAGAAATAGCGCTTCTGCTGCGCGTCCAAGGCGGAGGGCAGGCCGAGCAGGATGCGCGGGTCGTAGAAGCGCATCACGACCAATTGACCGCCGTCGATTTCGCAGTTCAGGCGGCGCGTGAGCATGGGCGCGAGCACGGGCAGCGTGTAGGGACTGGTTATCCAGCTGACGCTGGGCGCGGCCTGTTCCAGCCGCGCCAGCCATTTGATGAGCGCTTCATGCTCGCGCGGCGTGGCGATCAGCAGCGGCGCGGCGGCCGTCAGGTGTTCTTCGGGCGTGCCGTCGAACAGCGAGCGCCATTGCGCGTCCGGGAAGCGCGCGCTCAGTTCGCGCCACGCGTGGTCGTGCGCGGAGCAGTCGAGCAGGGCGTAGGTGTGGGTTGGGTTGTCCATATTTTTTTCTTAGCGCTTAGCGGACCAGGAAGCTGCTGGCCTTGGCCGCCGCGTTTTTCAGGCATTCGATGCAGATGGCGCTGCCGGTCGGCAGGGCGGGCAAGCCGGCCGCGCCGCTGCCGCCGCCGTCGAAGATGTGCTGGCCGCCCTTGACGGTGAAGTTGCCGGGGCAGGCGAAGGTGATGTCGCCGCCGTCGAGCGTGATGCTGGACTGGCCGGCCTGCAGCACGATCTTCTTGCTGGCCTTGATCTCGATGCTGTCGTTCACCGAGATCACGGTGATCTCCTTGTCCGCCAGGATCTCCAGCTCGCCGGTATGCGCCTGCAGCGACACGGGGCCGTTGCCGGCGAAGGCCTGGATGCCGCCGGCGTGGCTGAAGAAGCCGGCCGCGTTGCCGGCCACGGAGGACACGGTGTGCGC
>NZ_BAAKJE010000184.1:0-337 GCF_059704565.1 Massilia sp. NBRC 108631 | reverse complement strand
TCTTGACGATCTTACGCAGTTGCATGTGCAGGCTTTCAATGGCGTTGGTCGTATAAATCACGGTACGCACCTCCGGCGGGTAGGCAAAGAATGGGATTACCTGCCCCCACTGGCGCTTCCACATGGCCGCCACGGTCGGGAATTTGGTGCCCCAAGGGCCGGCCGCAAAGTCGTCCAGCGCCGCAGCCGCCACCTCGGCGTTAATGGCCTGGTAGACGGGTTTTAGCGAGGCAGCGAGCTCTTTGCGGTCCTTCCACGACGCCAGTACCAGGGAGTTACGGATCAAATGGACGATACAGGTTTGGATCTGCGCTTGCGGGTAGACTGCTTCGATCGC
>NZ_BAAKJE010000183.1:0-52791 GCF_059704565.1 Massilia sp. NBRC 108631 | reverse complement strand
TGTAATACGGCAAAATGGGGTCAGGTTTAATTAATTTGTCTTGGACAAATTAATTAACCCTGACCCCATTTTTCGTTAGGGAAAGTCCTTGCGGCAGGGCGGTGTCAGGCGCCGAGCCAGGGCAGGCCGGCCTGGCACCAGCCGCCGACCAGCTTGCGGTGGCCTGCGGCGTCTTTGTCGCCTTCGAAGCCTTCCAGGATGTCGTAGCATTGGGTGTAGCCGTGCTCGGTCGCCAGTTTGGCGGCGTGGCGCGAGCGCACGCCGGAGCGGCACAGGAACAGCAGCACCTGGTCTTTTTTCGCCACCGCTTCCAGCTGTTGCACGAATTGCGGGTTGGGCACGCCGCCGGGATAGGTGCTCCACTGCACTGCACCATGCTGGGCCTCGGCGATGGCTACCCGGCCCACCCAGTCGCGCTCGGCATTGGTGCGTACATCGATCAGTTTGACCCCGCTGTCCGCGCTCAGCAGCGCGTACGCTTCGGCCGGCGTCACGGCGCCGGCGTAGGGCAGGGCGGCATCGCGGCCGCGCGCCCGGGCAAGGATCTCGGTAATAGTGCTCATGGCGATTTTTCCCACTTCCGCTGTCAATATTGCGTTTATTATAGTGCCCGATCGTCCATGAAAACTTTTTTGCACCAAGTCGATGCATTTTTTTGAAATGCCAATATTTCGCACCGAATTTGTGCAAAATTTGGCAAATGCACCATCGCGGTGCGCGTTTGATTATGCGCAAAAGTAGTGCAAGAGGGGAAAACTTCTGGCACGCTTCCTGCTTAATGGATTGACGAGTTTCAAGCTGCACGCAACAGCGTGGGCTGCCCCACTTTTTCACTAGGAGAGACGCATGGCACTGACCGCCGCAGAAGTATTGAAAATGGTACAAGATAACGAAGTGAAATTCGTTGATTTCCGCTTTGCCGACACCCGCGGCAAAGAACAGCACGTCACTGTGCCTGTATCGCACTTCGATATCGACAAGTTCGAATCCGGTCACGCCTTCGATGGCTCCTCGATCGCCGGCTGGAAGGGCATCGAAGCATCCGATATGATCCTGCTGCCTGACCCAGCAACCGCGAACATTGACCCGTTCATGGAAGAGACCACCCTGTTCATGCAGTGCGACGTGATCGAACCGTCGGACGGCAAGGGCTACGACCGCGACCCGCGCTCCATCGCCAAGCGCGCTGAAGCCTATCTGAAATCGTCCGGCCTGGGCGACACGGCCTACTTCGGTCCCGAGCCAGAGTTCTTCATCTTCGATTCCGTCAAATGGAAAATCGACATGTCGGGCGCCAAGGTGCAGATCGACTCCGACGAAGCTTCCTGGTCGACCGACAAGGACATCGAAGGCGGCAACAGCGGCCACCGTCCTACCGTCAAGGGCGGCTACTTCCCAGTGCCGCCAGTCGATTCCTTCCAGGACATGCGCTCGGAAATGTGCCTGATCCTGGAATCGCTGGGCATCCCGGTTGAAGTGCACCACCACGAAGTGGCCGGCGCCGGCCAGAACGAAATCGGCACCAAGTTCTCGACCCTGGTCGAGCGCGCCGACTGGACCCAGAACCTGAAATACGTGGTCTGGAACGTGGCCCACAGCTATGGCAAAACCGCCACCTTCATGCCGAAACCTATCGTTGGCGACAACGGTTCGGGCATGCACGTGCACCAGTCGATCTGGAAAGACGGCAAAAACCTGTTCGCCGGCGACGGCTATGCCGGCCTGTCCGACTTCGCGCTGTACTACATCGGCGGCATCATCAAGCACGCCAAGGCGCTGAACGCGATCACCAACCCGGGCACCAACTCGTACAAGCGCCTGGTGCCAGGCTACGAGGCGCCAGTGAAGCTGGCGTACTCGGCCCGCAACCGTTCGGCTTCGATCCGTATTCCGCACGTGGCCAATCCTAAGGGCCGCCGCATCGAAACCCGCTTCCCGGATCCACTGGCAAACCCATACCTGTGCTTCGCAGCACTGATGATGGCCGGCCTGGACGGCGTGCAGAACAAGATCCATCCGGGCGAAGCCGCTTCGAAAGATCTGTACCATCTGCCACCGGAAGAAGACGCACTGATCCCGACCGTGTGCGCTTCGCTGGAAGAAGCCCTGGATCACCTGAACAAGGACCGCGAGTTCCTGACCCGCGGCGGCGTGTTCACCGATTCGATGATCGATGCCTACATCGAACTGAAGATGACCGAAGTGACCCGTATGCGCATGACCACGCACCCGGTCGAATTCGACATGTACTACTCGCTGTAATGAGCGACGCAGGGCCGGCCTGGTGCCGGCCTGCAACCAGACGCGAGGACAGCAGCTGCTCTCCTCGCGTTTTTTTTACCGGATGTTGTATAGTCGGGGCATGACTACCTGGAATTTCGCACCTTTCGTTTTGTTGTTCGCCGCCGGCCTGGCTGCCGGCGCCGCGTCGGCCCAGGGACAGATTTTCCTGTGCGTGGACGCCAGCGGCCACAAGGAGCTGACTGACACCCGCAAGCACGCCTCCTGCAAGGCGCTGGACATCCCGGGCGCGATCCCGGCGCCGGCGCGGCGCGCGGAGAGCGCCAGGCCGAAGGCGCCGTCGCCCAGTCCGGCCGCCACGCCGAGCGACTTCCCGCGCGTCGACACCAGCGAGCAGAAGGCGCGCGACGCCGACCGCCGCGCGATCCTGATGGAGGAGCTGAACGGCGAGCAGGCCAAGCTGAATGAACTGCGCAAGGAGTTCAACAACGGCGAGCCGGAGCGGCGCGGGGACGAGCGCAATTATGCGAAATACCAGGAGCGGGTGGCCAGCCTGAAGGACAGCATCAGCCGGTCCGAAAAGAACGTGGAAGCGCTCAAGCGCGAGATCCAGAATATCCGCTGAAATGCGGTCGGGATACGCGGCAGGGATACGCCGGCAGCCGCTTCCGCACCCACCCCAAGGGGAGGCACCATGAGCATTGTCACCAATATCGCCCGCGCGGCGGCCGCCATGGCGCGCCCGCAATCGCTGGCCGGGCTGGAGCTGCTGGCCTCGGCCGTGATCCTGCTGGACGCCGACGGCCTGATCACCTACGTCAACGCGGCCGCCGAGAACCTGCTGGAGAGTTCGGTGAAGGCGCTGTCGCATCAGCGCTTCTCGGCGCTGTTTACCAATCCCGACGAGCTGGTCAACATCATCGCGCAGGCGCGCGAGCACAAGTTTTCCGACCTGCGCCAGGACCTGACGCTGGAGCGCGCCGGCAAGGAACCGCTGCAGGTGCACAGCATCGTGTCGGCGCTGGACGATCCGCACGGCGCCATCCTGATCGAACTGCGCGAGAACGTGCAGCAGCTCAAGCTGGACCGCGAGGAGCGCATCCTGGACCAGAGCCAGGTCAACAAGGAGCTGATCCGCAACCTGGCGCACGAGATCAAGAATCCGCTGGGCGGCATCCGCGGCGCGGCGCAGCTGCTGGAAATGGAGCTGCCGCCGCTGCACCTGGCCGAACTGCGCGAATACACCCAGGTCATCATCAAGGAGGCGGACCGCCTGCAGACCCTGGTGGACCGCCTGCTGGCGCCGCACCGCCGTCCGCACATCGTGGGCGACGTCAACATCCACGAAGTGTGCGAGCGGGTGCGCAGCCTGATCCTGGCCGAGTTCCCGTCCGGGCTGGCGATCCGGCGCGACTACGACGCCTCCATCCCCGAGTTCCGGGGCGACAAGGAGCAGCTGATCCAGACCGTGCTCAACATCGCGCACAACGCCGCGCAGGCGCTGTCGCAGCGCATCGAGCAGGGCGACGCGGAGCTGGTGCTGAAGACGCGGGTGGCGCGCCAGGTGACCCTGGCCAAGGTGCGCTACAACCTGGCATTAGACTTGCATATCATTGACAATGGACCGGGTATCGCACCCCAGATCCGCGACCGCATTTTCTATCCGCTGGTGTCGGGCAGGGAAGGCGGCAGCGGTTTGGGGCTGACCTTGGCGCAGACTTTTGTGCAGCAGCACATGGGTGTGATCGAGTGCGAGAGCCGGCCTGGATATACGGACTTCAGGATCCTGCTGCCCCTGCCATAAGCGGGCGCGGCGCGATGCCGGGTCCGGGTCCCTTGATAGATCCATCCGCGGGATACAGAGAACACATGAAGCCAATCTGGATAGTTGACGACGACGAATCGATCCGCTGGGTACTGGAAAAAGCCTTGGCCAGGGAAAGCCTGGCCACCAAGAGTTTTGCCAACGCGCGCGACGCAATCGCCGCGCTGGAGCATGAAACGCCGCAGGTGCTGGTGTCCGACATCCGCATGCCGGGCGATTCCGGCCTGGACCTGCTGCAGCTGGTCAAATCGCGCCATCCCGGCCTGCCGGTCATCATCATCACCGCCTTCTCCGACCTGGACTCGGCCGTGGCGGCGTTCCAGGGCGGGGCTTTCGAGTACCTGGCCAAGCCCTTCGACATCGACAAGGCCGTCGAGCTGATCCGGCGCGCGCTGGACGAGAGCCTGCGCGAGACCAGCGTGGAGTCCGGCCCGGCCGAGACGCCCGAGATCCTGGGCCAGGCGCCGGCCATGCAGGAGGTGTTCCGCGCCATCGGCCGCCTGTCGCAGTCCAATGTGACCGTGCTCATCACCGGCGAGTCGGGTACCGGCAAGGAACTGGTGGCGCGCGCGCTGCACAAGCACAGTCCGCGCGCGGCGCAGCCCTTTATCGCGCTCAACACGGCCGCGATCCCCAAAGACCTGCTGGAATCGGAACTGTTCGGCCATGAGCGGGGCGCCTTCACCGGCGCGCAGACCACGCGCCGCGGACGCTTCGAGCAGGCCGAGAACGGCACGCTGTTCCTCGACGAGATCGGGGACATGCCCTTCGACTTGCAGACGCGCCTGCTGCGCGTGCTGTCGGACGGACACTTCTACCGCGTCGGCGGGCACCAGCCGATGAAGGCCAATGTGCGCGTCATTACTGCAACGCACCAGAACCTGGAACAGCGCGTGCGCGACGGCCTGTTCCGCGAAGACTTGTACCATCGCCTGAACGTGATCCGCCTGCGCCTGCCCAGTTTGAGGGAGCGGCGCGAGGATATCCCCATTTTGGTGCGGCACTTCCTGGTGCAGAGCGCCAAGCAGCTGGGCGTGGAAGCCAAGCGCATGAGCGATTCGGCACTGGTGTTCCTGTGCAGCCTGGACTTGCCGGGCAACGTGCGCCAGCTGGAAAACCTGTGCAACTGGATTACCGTGATGGCGCCGGGCCAGACGGTGGAAGTGAAGGACTTGCCGCTGGAGCTGACCCAGGAGCAGGGCGGGCGGCCGGCCGAAGGCGGCATGTCGGCGCCGTCCGGTACGGCGCCGGCCAGCGCAGCGCACGAACACGGCGGCCTGCACCACCACGGCACGGTGCTGGCGGTGCCGGCCGAGGCGGGCGCAGGCTCGGGCGTGGGGACTGTGCCGGGCATGGCGGGTGCGCTGAACGGCGCCGGCCACGGCGCGGCCAGTGCTGATAGCTGGCTCAGCCTGCTGGAACTGCAGGCGGCCGGCATGCTGGCCAGCGGCCAGCAGGAGGTGATGGACGTGCTGGGCCGCCAGTTCGAATCGGCACTGATACGCACCGCGCTCAAGTACACGCACGGCCGCAAGAACGACGCGGCGGTGCGCCTGGGCATAGGCCGCAACACCATCACGCGCAAGATCGCCGAGCTTGGTATTGATGGTGCCAAGGACGATTAGCGGACCATACGCGCACGATTAGCGGCCCCACCTTTGCCATGCTAAGCTTCCGGCTTTATCGCGGAAGCTGACCTTATGCTGATCAATTGTGTTGCCTACCAGGACGGCCGCAAGCTGGCCGACGTCCCCGTGCCGGACATCAGCGACTACGTCGCGCGCGGCGACTGCTTCGTGTGGGTGGCGCTGCGCGACGGCGATGCGGCCGAGCTGGCGGTGATGCAGGAAGAGTTCGGCCTGCACGAGCTGGCCGTGGAAGACGCCAGCCGGGGCCACCAGCGCCCCAAGATCGAGGAGTACGGCGATTCCTTGTTCGTCGTGGTCAAGACCATCGAAGCCCGCCCGAACAGCGACGAGCTGCTGGTCGGCGAGGTGGACGTGTTCGTCGGCCCCAACTACGTGCTGTCGAACCGCCAGAACAGCAGCCAGGACTTGCTGGGCGTGCGCGCCCGCGCCGAGCGTGAGCCGCACTTGCTGCGGCAGGGGCCGGCCTTCGTGCTGTACGCCATCATGGACGCGGTGGTAGACCGGTATTTCCCCATTGCCGACGCGATGGAGACCGAACTTGAGCACATCGAGGAGCGCATCTTCGTGCAAAGCGCGCAACGCGCCAACATCGAGCGGCTGTATGCGCTGAAGCGCAAGGCGCTGGTGCTGCGCCACGCCATGGTGCCGCTGCTGGACGCGGTGGGCAAGCTGCACGGCGGCCGCGTGCCGGCCGTGTGCGCCGACACCCAGGAATATTTCCGCGACGTGCACGACCACTTGCTGCGCATCAGCGGCACCCTCGATTCCATCCGCGACACCATCAGCACGGCGATCCAGGTGCACCTGTCCATGGTGGCCATCGACGAGGGTGAAGTGAACAAGAAGCTGGCCGCCTATGCCGCCATCTTCGCCGTGATGACCGCCTTCGCCGGCATCTGGGGCATGAACTTCAAATACATGCCGGAACTCGATTCACCCTACGGCTACCCGGCCGCGCTGGTGCTGATGATCACTGTCTGTTGTTATTTGTACAGAAGATTCCGCAAAGCGGGCTGGTTGTAGCGAAACCATTTGTCATCCCGCAAGTTTGTCATTAGTATCTTTTCGATAGTAAACAAGCAGTCACAAAGTTCCCTGTGGAAATATGTGGCGAGACTGCCCACGCCCTGAAAAAGGGCGCGGCAGATAATGTTGCCCTACCTGATAGTTAATCTGAATATCCTTATTCGATCAATTGCGGTTCGCCGTACAAAATGCGGTTTTGGTCAAAATGAAGAAGTGACGGCGGATTTAAGTTTTAGCGGAATGATATTCGAATAAGCTCATTCGCCAAATGTTGCTTGTTGCATCGCAGCGCCTCTTTCCCGGTTTCACATTCCCCTCCAGCGCTTGCTCTCTTTTTACCGTCCTCCCTATGAGAAATGCGCCTTGCGGGTGCGGCGGCGCACCATACTGGTGCATTCTTCCGTGCAAGCGATTTGTATCGTTTAATAACAATGTCGTAAAAATACATCGATACAAAACGCAGGTTGACACTCCAAATCGCGCCGTGTTTTGATTGCTGCTTGCTAAAAACATCAAAACTGAATTTGGCATATTTTCGCATCAGCGAAAGATTGAGTGGTACCGAAGTAAACAGCCGACCGGGAATCGGCTGCAAATAATCGTACAGTCGTCCACCAGATGGCTTTTAATTGGGAAAAACCACATGTTAAGAAAAACCGTACTAGTCCGCTCCCTCATGGTAGCGTTCGGAGCCGCTGCATTCATCCAGCCGGCGATGGCGCAACAAGCGGCCGCAGAAGCAGCGCCGCAGCGCGTGGTCGTGACCGGCTCGTTGATCAGCCGCGCCGACAAGGAAACCGCAAGCCCTATACAAGTGCTGTCGGCCGACGACCTGATCAAGACCGGCTCGACCTCGATCGCAGAGGTGCTGAGTAACCTGACCTCGAACGGCCAAGGCGCCCTTGGCACCGGCTTCTCTGGTGCGTTCGCCAATGGTGCTGCCGGCGTGTCGCTGCGCGGCCTGTCCGTCGGCTTGACCCTGGTGCTGATCGACGGCCACCGCATGGCCCCGTATCCCTTGTCGGACGATGCGCAGCGCCAGTTCGTCGATGTGTCCTCGATCCCGTTCGACGCCGTCGAGCGGATTGAAGTGCTGAAGGACGGTGCTTCGTCGGTGTACGGTTCGGACGCGGTTTCCGGCGTGGTTAACATCATCCTGAAGAAGACTTTCAACGGCACAAATATCAAGCTGGACGCGGGTAACTCTCAGCACGGCGGCGGCAAAAACTACAAAGTGGCGCTGACCACGGGGTTCGGCAACCTGGATACCGACGGCTACAACGCCTTCATCTCGGGTGAATTCCGCCACGCCGACCCGATCATGCTGTCGCAGCGCGACAACCAGATCTGGGCCAATGGCGACTGGACTTCCCGTGGCGGCATGGACCTGCGTCGCGGCGTGCCAAATGCACAGAATGCCGGCCTGGTTGCCGCCAGCAGTCCGTTCTTCTACAAGCCGAACACCGTGCCCAACCCGGTCACGGGCAAAGTCGGCGCGCTGGACGAAGCCAACTTCCAGTTCCTGGATCCGAACTGCAATTTCCTCAAATACCGCGCTGGCGGTTGCTATGTGCGCGACACGGTTTCCTATCTGCAACCTGAATCGCAGAACGTGAACGTGCTGGCGGGCTTCACCAAGCAACTGAGCGAAGACTGGACCCTGGCGCTGAAAGCATCCATGTTCAAGCGTAATAGCGTGAACAACCGCGGCGTGCCAGCGACCTTCTCGCCAACCAGCTTCGCCGGCAACACTGCGCTGGTGCCGGGCCAGAATCCTGCCATCGTCAACGTATTCGGTGTCACCACCTTCCCGGCATCGCATCCGCTGAACAAGACCGGCGGAACCGCCCGTCTGTACGGCTACATCCCGGGCCTGGATCCAGCCAGCACCCAGGACAACACGGCGACTTCGACCCGCTTCGCCGCCGACTTGAAAGGCACGTTCAAGGGCTGGGACATCGCAGCATCCGTGGGCGCGTCGCAAGTCAAGACCGAGATCGACTACAGCGGTTACGTGAACCGTATCGAGCTGTACAAGGCACTGAACAACCTGGCCAACCCGTTCAATCCGCTGGGCGGCAATTCGACGGGGGTGATGGAACTGATCCAGCCGCATTTCTCGAACGAAGCCACCAACAAGCTGAGCTACTTCGACCTGACCGGTTCGCGCGAACTGGCGCAATTGCCGGGCGGCCCGTTGGTGCTGGCAACCGGCGTAAGCTGGAAGAAGAAAAAGCTGAACGCGCCTTCGCCTAGTCTGCTGCAGCAGGGTGTGGTTGGCAACGGTGCGGCCTACGCCTTCGGCGACGAGACCAACACGGCCGCCTTCGCCGAACTGGTGGCGCTGCCCGTCCGCAACGTGGAAGTGAGCGCTTCGGCCCGTTACGACCACTTCGACACCTACGGCAACTCGTTCACGCCAGGCGCCAAGGTCAAGTGGAAAGCCAGCCCGATGGCCACTGTGCGCGGCACCTTCGCCAAAGGCTTCCGCGCGCCGAACGCTGCTGAAAACGGCACCGCATCGTCGTTCTTCTCGTTCCACGCGATCAACGATCCGATTCTGTGCAAAGACGGCAATCCTAAGACCCCGGGCAATGTGCCGTCGGCATGTAACTTCGCGCCTGCCTTCGTCCAGGTCACCACCAAGGACCTGGCGCCGGAAAAATCGAAGTCCTATACCCTGGGCCTGGTACTGGATCCGATCAAGAACGTCAGCGCCACCTTCGACTACTACAACATCGAAGCGAAGAACCAGATCACCACCGCTTCGGGCCTGCCTGGCTTCGTGCCGACCTATGTACGCAACGCGGTGTTCCCGGTTGAGATTACCAACGCATCGGGCGGCACCTCGCAAGGCATTCCGTCGGTCGGCACCATCGCCTACGCTGCATCGGGCTACGTGAACGCCGGTTCGACCACGACCAGTGGCGTGGAAATGAACCTGAACGTGCGCCACAACCTGGGCGAGATCGGCATCGTCAAGGCAGGCCTGAACGTCAACCACATGATCAGCTACACGATCGAGTCGAACGGCGTCGAATACGAGCTGGCCGGCACCCACGGTCCATCGGCAGTGTCGGGCAACACTGGCAATCCGAAGAACCGCGCGCAGCTGACCCTGGGCTGGGAAAAAGGCCCGACCACTGTGACCACCACCTTCAACTGGGTGGGTTCGTACTCGGCACTTGACCCGTCGGTTGAAGTGACCGATTGCGCCGACGCGGCTGCCGTTTCCGGCCGTGCTTACTTCTTCGGCACCAGCACGCCAGCGAACTACTGCAAGATTCCGTCGTTCCTGACGACCGATCTGACCCTGCAGTACCGCATGAGCAAAAACCTGACGCTGCGCGCTTCGATCACGAATCTGTTCGACAAGGCTCCGCCGATCGACGTCGCCACCTACGGCAACTCGGGCAACCTGACGTCCTACAACGCCAGCCTGCACCAGGCAGGCGCAGTGGGCCGGTTCTTCAGCATCGGCGCGAACTACCAGTTCTAAGCTGAATCCGCTGCGGCGCCGCGTTGCGCCGTTGCTTCCAAAGGACGCTTCCGGGCGTCCTTTTTTTATGTCCTGGCGTGAAGAGCAGATGTACAATCAATAATATAATCAGAGCCCCTGCGAGGCCGCCATGACCGACGACGAGATGCTGTTTGACGACGATGCGCCCGCCGCCCC
The DNA here is from genome assembly GCF_059704565.1 of Massilia sp. NBRC 108631. Classification (NCBI taxonomy): domain Bacteria; kingdom Pseudomonadati; phylum Pseudomonadota; class Betaproteobacteria; order Burkholderiales; family Oxalobacteraceae; genus Massilia; species Massilia sp. NBRC 108631. The sequence goes on along the minus strand of NZ_BAAKJE010000183.1, from coordinate 42,374 downwards.
GGCCGCTGCCGCGCCGTGGCAGGTGCTGATTGTCGACGACGACGAATCGGTGCACCAGGTAACGCAGCTGGTCATGGGCGACTTCGAGTTCGACGGCCGCGCACTGCAGTTTACCCACTGCTATTCGGCAGCCGAGGCGCGCGCGGTGCTGGCCGGCGACAGCCGGGGCGCCCCGCAGTTCGCCCTCATTCTGCTGGACGTGGTGATGGAAACCGACCACGCCGGGCTGGAGCTGGTGCACTACATCCGCGAAGAGCTGGGCAACAGCACGGTGCGCATCGTGCTGCGCACCGGGCAGCCGGGCCAGGCGCCGCAAGCCTATGTGCTGAAAACCTACGACATCAACGACTACCGCGAGAAAACCGACCTCACGCACGGCAAACTGAGCACGGTGTTCTATTCTGCCCTGCGCGGCTACCGCGACCTGATGCGTCTGGAGCGTGCGCGCAGCGGCCTGCGGCGCTCGATCGACGCCATCACCCACGTGGGCGATTCGGACAATCTGCGCACCTTCTGTTCTGCCGTGCTGGAGCAGGCCAGCGCGCTGCTGGGCCACGATGGCGAAGGCGTGTGCGCCAGCCGCCGCCACGACGGCGCCGGTGTGGGCGCGGCGCCGGACATCGCCGCCTATGCCGCCGCGCCGCAGGCGGACCGGCTGCGCGTGCTGGCCGTGACCCCGGCCTACGCCGGCCTGCTGGCAGAGGAAACGCTGGGCCAGCTGCCGGCGCCGGTGGCAGAAGCCTTCGCACGCTGCATGCGCGAGCGGCGCGACCACCACGGCGACACCTATTACGCCTGCTACCACCTCACCGGGGAAGGCAACGAGAGCCTGCTGTACATGGCGTTTTCCGATCCGGTGGGCGAGGCCGAGCGCGAGCTGCTGGCGCTGTTCTCGGCCAACGTGGCAATCACTTATGAAAAGCTGCTGCAGCGCGAGGAAAGCGCCGCCACCCAGCACGCCACCGTGGCCATCCTGGGCGGCGCGCTGGAGCGGCGTGCGCCGGACAGCGGCGGCCACGTCGAGCGCGTGGGCGCCATCGCGGCCATGCTGGCCGAGGCGGCGCAGCTGGCGCCGGCGGCCGTGCGCCAGCTGCGCCAGGCCGCCCCGCTGCACGACGTGGGTCACAGCGGGGTGCCGGATGCGGTGCTGAACCAGCCCGGCCCGCTGGACGGCGAGCAGTGGCGGCTGATGCGCCGGCACAGCGAGGTGGGCCGCGCCATGCTGCAGCGTTCGCCTCAGCCGGTGCTGCAGCTGGCCGCCGCCATCGCCCATGAACACCACGAGCGCTGGGACGGCAGCGGCTACCCGCGCGGGCTGGCCGGCGAGCAGATCAGCCTGGCCGGCCGCATCACGGCGCTGGCCGATTTCGTCGACGCCATGGTCAGCCCGCGCTGCTACCGGCCGGCCTGGCCGCTGGCGCACGCGCTGGAGCAGGTGCGCGCCGAGAGCGGCAAGCGCTTCGATCCCGCGCTGGCGGCGCTGTTGCTGCAGCGCACGCCCGAACTGCAGCAGCTGTACCACCGTAGTCCGCCGCTGTAGCTGCCGCTGCCGCCAGCCCAAGCCTATCCCGCCAAGCCAACCCAATGAAGCCCTGCCCGGAGCCGCGCCATGACCGCCCAACCTCCCGCCCTGTTTGACGAGCACGACGGCCGCCTGCTGGCCGAGGCGGCACTGCGTTCGATCACCGCGTCCACGTCGCGCCTGCGCGGCGACGAGTTCCTGCGCACGCTGGTGCGCGACCTGGCCCAGGCGCTCGACGTTACCTACGTGATCGCCGGCCGGGTGATCCGCATGGCGGACGGCGAGGGCATCCGCACGCTGGCCGTATGGGGCGGCGCGGACTTTCTGCCGAATATGGAATACAGCCTGCTGCACACGCCCTGCCAGGACGTGACCGACCAGACCATGTGCTTCCACGCCTGCGGCATCCAGGCCGACTACCCGAAGGACACGCTGCTGGTGGACATGAAGGCCGAGAGCTACATCGGCATGCCGATGATAGACACCGAGGGCAAGACGCTGGGCATCCTGTCGGCCATCGACACCAAGGCCATCGACGAGAACAAGCGCTTGCTGGCGCTGTCGCTGCTGTCGATTTTCGCGGCGCGCTGCGCCGCCGAGCTGCAACACCAGGACCGCGAGGAATTGCTCGAACACAAGGTGCAGCAACGCACCGAGGCGCTGCGCGCGGCCCAGGCCAGCATGGTGGAACAGGAAAAGATGGCGGCGCTGGGCGCGCTGGTGGCGGGCGTGGCGCACGAGGTGAACACGCCGATCGGCGTGGCGGTGACGGCGGCGTCCGGCATGGGCGCCTATGCGGCGCAGATGGTCGAGACCCTGGGCGCGCCCAAGGTGAGCCGCTCGGAACTGGTGGCGCTGGCCGAGCGGCTGAAGGGGGCGGCCACGCTGATCGAGCAGAACCTGGCCCGGGCGGCCGAGCTGATCGGCAATTTCAAGCAGCTGGCGGTGGACCAGGGCACCGAGCACGTGACCGAGCTGGTGCTGCGCGAGCATGTGCAGGGGCTGGTGTCGGCGCACAGCCCGGAGCTGCGCAAGGGGGCCATCCGCGCCAAGCTGCAGATCGATCCGGCGCTGCGCGCGCGCCTGCCGGCCGGCAAGCTGTCGCAGGTGCTGTCGAACCTGCTGATGAATTCAGCCAAGCATGGCTATCCGGACGGCGGCCCGGGCGAGGTGACCGTCGCCGCGCGCGTGGAGCCGGCCGAGGGGCGGGACTGGCTGCTGATCGATTTTTCCGACGACGGCGTCGGCATGCCGCCAGCCGTGCGCGAGCGGGTGTTCGAGCCCTTCTTCACCACCAAGCGCGGGCAGGGCGGTTCCGGGCTGGGCATGCACATCGTCTACACCATCGTGCACCAGATGGGCGGCCAGGTCAGCGTGGACGCCACGGTGGAGCGGGGCTGCCGCTTCCACCTGCGCCTGCCGCTGCCGGCGCCGCAGCCATAGCGCCTCAGTCCTTGGCGGCCATCGACAGCGCCACCGCTTCGGCCACCTTGATGCCGTCCACCCCGGCCGACAGGATGCCGCCGGCGTAGCCCGCGCCTTCGCCGGCGGGGAACAGGCCGCGCGTGTTCAGGCTTTGCAGGTCGTCGTCGCGGCGCTTGATGCGGATCGGCGAGGAGGTGCGCGTTTCCAGCCCGGTCAGCACCGCGTCGTGCTTGAAGTAACCCTTGACCTGCTTGTCGAATGCCGGGAAGGCTTCGCGCAGCGCGGTCACCGCGTATTCCGGCAGGATGGTGGCCAGGTCGGTCAGGTGCACCTGCGGCTTGTACGACGGCACCACGGCGCCGAACTCGGTGGACGGGCGGCCCGCCACGAAGTCGCCCATCAGCTGGCCCGGCGCGCTGTAGTTGCTGCCGCCCAGTTCATAGGCCTTTTCCTCCAGCCGGCGCTGGAACTCGATGCCGGCCAGCGGATGGCCCGGATAGTCTTCCGGCGAAATGCTGACCACGATGGCGCTGTTGGCGTTGCGCTCGGCGCGCGAGTACTGGCTCATGCCGTTGGTGACCACGCGGCCCGGCTCGGACGCCGCCGCCACCACGGTGCCGCCCGGGCACATGCAGAAGCTGTACACCGCGCGGCCGTTGGAGGCGTGGTGCACCAGTTTGTAGTCGGCCGCGCCCAGGATGGGGTGGCCGGCGTTGGGGCCGAAGCGGCAGGCGTCGATCATGGACTGCGGGTGCTCGACGCGGAAGCCGATCGAGAATGGCTTGGCTTCAATGAACACGCCGCGTTCATACAGCATCTCGAAGGTGTCGCGCGCGCTATGGCCGATGGCCAGCACCACGTGCTCGGTTGCCAGGCGCTCGCCCGTGCTCAGGGTCAGGCTGCGCACCTGGCGCTCGCCGTTGGCCTCGTCGATCTCGATGTCGGTCACCTTGGCCTCGAAGCGGATCTCGCCGCCCAGCGCCACGATCTCCTGGCGCATCGCTTCGACCATCTTGACCAGGCGGAAGGTGCCGATGTGCGGCTTGCTGACGTAAATGATTTCCTCCGGCGCGCCGGCCTTGACGAACTCGGTCAGCACCTTGCGGCCGTAGTGCTTGGGGTCCTTGATCTGGCTGTACAGCTTGCCGTCCGAGAAGGTGCCCGCGCCGCCTTCGCCGAACTGCACGTTCGATTCCGGGTTCAGCTCGCGCTTGCGCCAGAAGCCGAAGGTGTCCTTGGTGCGCTCGCGCACGGTCTTGCCGCGTTCCAGGATGATGGGTTTCAAGCCCATCTGGGCCAGGATCAGCGCGGCGAACAGGCCGCACGGGCCCATGCCGATGACCACCGGGCGCGGCTGCGCCCCGCTGGCGTTGACGTTGTGCGCCACGTATTTGTAGCGCGTGTCGGGCGAGGGCATCAGATGGCTGTCGCGCGCGTTGGCTGCCAGGATGGCGGCGTCGTCGGTGGTTTCCACGTCCAGCGAGTAGATCAGCACGATGGCGGACTTCTTGCGCGCGTCGTAGCTGCGCTTGTAGACGGTGTAGCCGGCCAGTTGGGCCGGGGCGATGCCCAGGCGGGCCAGGACGGCGGCGGTCAGTTGTTCAGGGGTATGGTCGAGCGGGAGCTTTACTTCGTTCAGTCTGAGCATGGCGGTTCCTGTGCTTGTAGTTATCAAGCAGGTTGAAAGAGGGAAAACACGCGCGCGCAGCGCGCGTAACCGGCGATGGTAACACGCCGCCGCCCTGGTAGTCCAGAAAGGCCTGCTGCACCACTTTGGTGCTGTTGTAAATTGACAATATTATTTGGTAACCATCGGAAAGTAACAATCTTTACGAATTGCTATGGCTATACTCGGAGACGGACCCTGCTGTCGTGGTGCAGCCGGGCCGATTGATGGCTGGCAGGGCGCCTCATGAGGGCGCCGCCGGTCTTTCCTCGACTGGAGAAAAAGTGAAGAAAAAGTTGATAGTGCAGGCAATAGCACTGCTGGGAACCGTAGGCTGGAGCGAGCTGGCGCTGGCGCAATTGCAAGCAGGCGCAGCGGCCGATGCGTCGATCGAGCGCGTGATCGTGACGGGCTCCAACCTGAAGCGCACCTCGACGGAGAACCCGTCCGTGGTGCAGGTGATTTCCAAGAAAGAAATCGAGCAGTCCGGCGCGGTTAGCGTGGCCGACCTGATGGCCAAAGTGCCAGCCCTGGGTTCGTCCAACCAGGTCGACTCGCGCGACGGCGGCTTCTCCAAGGGCCTGGCCACCGCCTCGCTGCGCAACCTGGGTTCGGCTTCCACGCTGGTGCTGATCAACGGCCGCCGCATGTCGCCTGCCGCTTACGCCGACCCGAACGCCGGCCAGTCCACCCAGTACGACTTGAACTCGATCCCGCTGTCGGCGCTGGAGCGCGTCGAGATCCTGAAAGACGGCGGCTCGGCCGTGTACGGTTCCGACGCGATCGCCGGCGTGATCAACTTCATCACCAAGAGCAACTTCAAGGGCGGCGACATCACCGCCCAGCGCAGCCAGGACGGCCACGGCAACTTCGGCCGCAGCGGCATCAGCGGCGCCTACGGTTTCGGCGACCTGGAAGAGGACCGCTTCAACGCCTTCGTCGCCTTCGACTTCTCCAAGCGCGACCGTACCCCGATCGCCGAAGCGCGCGCCGTGCACGCCGACCAGTCGATGGCCATGGACGGCCGCCTGAGCAATTACTACAGCAGCGTGAGCCAATATCCGGTGTTCTTCAAGGAATCGCGCCTGGGCAGCGGCTCGTTCAACCGCTACGTGTCGGCCGACCTGAGCTGCAACCCGGCCGACATCCGCACCGGTTCCACCGCGCTGGTGCCAATGCTGGCGTCGGACGTGATGATCGGCAACAAATTCTGCAACTACGACGGCTGGCAGTATGAAGACGCGCAGGGCAAGAGCGAAAGTTCCAACGTGCTGGCGCGCGCCGAATTCAAGATCAACGACAGCACCCGCGCGTTTGCCGAAGCGTCGTACAGCAAGTCGGAACTGGAATACGCCGGCGTGTCGCGCACCCTGTCGCGCAACAAGACCACCGTGTTCCCGAAAGACGGTCCCGGCATCAGCTTCCAGCCTGTGCTGGGCGTGAACCACCCGGATAACCCGACCCGCGGCACGGCCGGCGCGGTGCCGGTGGCGGTCAACTACCGCTTCACCGACGCCAAGGGCGGCAGCTCGAACGAAAACACGTCGACCCGCCTGCTGGCCGGCCTGAAGGGCAGCCACTTCAACTGGGACTGGGATACCGGCCTGCTGTACAACGAGTCCAAGCGCCACCAGGTGTCGAACGGTTTCCTGTACCTGCCTATCGTGCAGCGCCTGGTGACCGAGAACGTGCCGCTGAAAACCATCGCCAGCACCCCTGGCGTGACGGTGGACTCGCCGCTGGACGGCAAGGCCAGCATCACGCAGTGGGACATCAAGGGCAGCACCGAGCTCGGCCAGCTGGCCGGCGGCGCCATCGGCCTGGCTGTGGGCGCCGAGGTCAAGCAGGAAAAGATGAGCATCGTGCCCGATGCGCGCACCGTCAACGGCCAGATCGTCGGCCTGGCGAACCAGTACTCGCAAGCCAAGCGCGACGTGCGTTCGGTGTTCTCCGAGGTGCGCCTGCCGGTGCTGAAGTCGGTGGACGTAGAACTGGCCGGCCGCTATGACAAATATGACGGCTTCTCCGGCAGCTTCACGCCGAAGGCGGGCGTCAAGTGGACCGTGAGCCCGACCCTGGCCGTGCGCGGCACCTATTCGGAAGGCTTCCGCGCGCCGTCGCTGACCCAGATGGTGGACGGCGGCACCCAGTACTTCCTGAACAACTTCGAAGACAAGCTGCGCTGCGGCAAGCCGGGCGCCGACGCGACCGACTGCCTGAAGAGCCTGTCGGGCGTGGCTGCATCGAACAAGAACCTGGTGCCGGAAGAATCGAAGAGTTTCACGGCTGGCCTGATCTTCTCGCCAGTGAGCAACTTCGACATCCTGTTCGACTACTACAACATCCGCAAGGAAAAGGAAACCGACCTGATGTCGGCGGTGGCCGTGATCCAGGATCCTAGCCTGGCCAACCGGGTCAAGCGCGACCAGAACCAAGGTACCTGGCTGCGCGACGCCAACAATGTCCTGATCCCGAACTCCGGCCCGCTGATCAGCATTGAAACGCCGTACATCAATGCCGGCGGCACCCGCACCAGCGGTATCGACCTGGAACTGGCGCTGCGCAACAACCTGGGCGCCTACGGCAAGCTGGCCAGCCGTCTGAACGCCACCTACACGCTGAGCTACAAGAAGGCCCAGGCTGACGGCGACCCGATGATTGATCTGGTGGGCACCAACGGCGCGATCTATAACGACACCACCAGCGTGGGCGAAATTCCGCGCCTGCGTGCGTCGCTGTCGTCGACCTGGAGCATCCAGCAGCACAGCCTGACGGCTACCGCCAACTACATTTCGTCGATTTCGATGATGGCGGTCTATAGCGTGCAGGAAGACGGCAAGGTGGGACGTTACGAAGAGCCATACTGCGAGTACGGCCGCGCCAACCGCAACCCGGACTACGCCAAGTTCTATCCGGAGTGCAAAGTGAAGTCGATGGCGACGCTGGACCTGGCCTATGCCTACACCGGCTTCCGCAACACCGTGCTGACCTTCAACGTCGCCAACCTGTTCGATAAGAAGGCGCCGTACGATCCGTCGTACTCGATCGCAGGCTACAACTCGTCGCTGCACAGCGCGCGCGGCCGCTTCTTCACGGTTAAAGCGAACTATAAGTTCTGATCCCCCGGGAGGCGGCAGTATCGCCTCTCAGGTCCCGATGCCGCCCGGTCCCGACCGGGCGGCATTTTTTTGCCGTTCCGCTGCCGGGATGGCTTACATGCCGCCCCAGCAGGCATTCAGTGCCGCCAGCGCGGCCAGGGCGGCCGTTTCGGTGCGCAGGATGCGCGGGCCCATGGACAGGGGCAGGGCGCCTTGCGCCACCGCCAGGTTTTCTTCTTCGTCGGAGAAGCCGCCCTCGGGACCGATCATGATGGTCAGCGCCTGCGGCGGCTGGTGGCGGGCCCAGTCGGCCAGCGACTGGCTGGCGCGCGGCGTCAGGATCACGCGGCGGTGCATGTCCTGCTGCGCGATCCAGTCCTTGAAGTCGTCCACCGGCGCCAGGTGGGGCAGGCGGTTGCGCCCGCTTTGTTCGCAGGCCGAGACGACCACGCCTTGCCAATGAACTAACTTTTTTTCCGCCCGTTCCCCCGACAGCTTGACCACGCAGCGCCGCGCCGCCAGCGGCTGGATGGCAGCGGCGCCCAGTTCCACGGCTTTTTCGATGATCCAGTCCATCTTGGACGCTTCCGGCAGCGCCTGCGCCACCGTCACCGCGTAGGGCAGCTCGGCGTCGCGCGCGGTGTGGGCCTTGATTTCCGCGCTGGCGCGGCGTTTTTCCACGCGCTGCAGCACTGCCGTGTACTCGCCGCCGTCGCCGTTGAACAGCGTGATGCTCTCGCCCGGCGCCAGGCGCACCACGTGCACATGGTGGGCCACCGCTTCCGGCAGGTCGATGGTCAGGCCGATGGCAAGCGGCTGCGGGCAGTGGAAACGGGGCATGCGTGGGCCTTGATGAGTGCAGTTGGATGCGTAATTTTAATGGGCGGCCCCCCGCTCTGGTAAAATACTTGGTTCAAGCAAGCACGCTTTGCCATATTTCAAACCTTCCGCAATCACCACGATGACTACTACGCTCCCAACCACTCAAATGGCCAACGCGATCCGCGCGCTGGCAATGGACGCTGTACAGAAGGCCAATTCCGGCCACCCGGGCATGCCCATGGGCATGGCTGAAATCGCTGTCGCGCTGTGGAGCGGTCATCACCGCCACAATCCCGCCAACCCGAAATGGCTGAACCGCGACCGCTTCCTGCTGTCGAATGGCCACGGCTCGATGCTGCACTACGCGCTGCTGCACCTGGCCGGCTATGCCGTGACCATGGACGACATCCGCGCCTTCCGCCAGATGCACTCGAAAACCCCGGGCCACCCGGAAGTGGACATCACGCCGGGCGTGGAAACCACCACCGGCCCGCTGGGCCAGGGCATCGCCAACGCGGTCGGCATGGCGCTGGCCGAGTACCTGCTGGCGGCTGAATTCAACAAGCCGGGCCTGGACGTGGTGGACCACTATACCTACGCGTTCGTGGGCGATGGCTGCCTGATGGAAGGCATTTCGCACGAAGTGTGCTCGCTGGCCGGCACCCTGGGCTTGAAAAAACTGATCGCCCTGTACGACGACAACGGCATCTCCATCGACGGCAAGGTTGAAGGCTGGTTCACCGACGACACCCCGAAACGCTTCGAAGCCTATGGCTGGAACGTGATCCGCGACGTGGACGGCCATAGCGTGGCCGCCGTGGACGCCGCCATCGCCGCCGCCAAGCAAGCCGACAAGCCGACCCTGATCTGCTGCAAGACCATCATCGGCAAGGGTTCGCCCAACCTGCAGGGCGGCGACAAGGTGCACGGCGCCGCGCTGGGCGACAAGGAAATCGCCGCGGTGCGCGAGTACATCGGCTGGACCCCGGCCCCGTTCGAGATCCCTGCCGAGGTGTACGCCGCATGGGACGCGAAAGCCGCCGGCGCCCAGCACGAAGCCGAATGGACCGCGAAGTTCACCGAATATAGCGCCAAGTTCCCTGCCGAAGCGGCCGAGCTGGCGCGCCGCATGGCCGGCGACCTGCCTGCCAACTTCGACGCCACGCTGGCTGCCGCCATCGCCGCCTGCGTCGAGAAGAAAGAAACCATCGCCACCCGCAAGGCCAGCCAGAACGCGATCCAGGCGCTGGCTCCCGTGCTGCCTGAATTCCTGGGCGGCTCGGCCGACCTGACCGGCTCCAACCTGACCAACTGGAAAGAGTCCGTCAACCTGCGTTCCGGCAAGACCGGCAACCACATCAACTACGGCGTGCGCGAGTTCGGCATGAGCGCCATCATGAACGGCGTGGCCCTGCACGGCGGCTACATCCCGTTCGGCGCCACCTTCCTGACCTTCTCCGACTACAGCCGCAACGCGCTGCGCATGGCCGCGCTGATGAAGCAGCGTTCGCTGTTCGTGTTCACGCACGATTCGATCGGCCTGGGCGAAGACGGCCCGACCCACCAGTCGGTGGAACACGTGTCCTCGCTGCGCCTGATCCCTGGCCTGGACAACTGGCGTCCGGCCGACACCGTCGAATCGATGGTGGCGTGGGGCGAGGCGGTCAAGCGCAAGAACGGCCCGTCGACCCTGATCTTCTCGCGCCAGAACCTGCCGTACCTGGAGCGCAGCGAAGCCGTGGTGGCCAATATCGCCAAGGGCGGCTACGTGCTGAACGACGTGGCCGACGCCAAGGTCATCCTGATCGCCACCGGTTCGGAAGTGGAACTGGCCGTCAACGCCGCCAGCGCGCTGGCTGCCGAAGGCATCGCCGCGCGCGTGGTGTCGATGCCGTCGACCGACGTGTTCGACCGCCAGGACGCCGCCTACAAGGCCAGCGTGCTGACCAAGGGCGTGCCGCGCGTGGCCATCGAAGCCGGCGTGACCGATTTCTGGTACAAATATGTGGGCCTGGAAGGCGCCGTGGTCGGTATCGACACCTTCGGCGAATCGGCCCCTGCGCCTGTGCTGTTCAAGCATTTCGGCTTCACGGTTGAAAACGTCGTGGCCAAGGTTAAATCTGTTCTGGTTGCATAATCCCCTTTTTTTTTACATCAGGAGCTTAGTATGACGATCAAAGTAGCAATCAATGGCTACGGCCGCATCGGCCGTAATGTACTGCGTGCTTTCTATGAAGGCGGCAAGAAGCAAGACATCCAGATCGTTGCCATTAACGACCTGGGCGACGCCAAGTCGAACGCGCACCTGACCCGCTACGACACCGCGCACGGCAAGTTCCCCGGCACCGTGACGGTGGACGGCGACAACATGATCGTCAACGGCGACGTGATCCGCGTGTTCGCGCAGCGCAATCCGGCTGAAATCCCATGGGGCGACCTGGGCGTGGACGTGGTGCTGGAGTGCACCGGCTTCTTCACCACCAAGGAAAAGGCTTCGGCCCACCTGAAGGGCGGCGCCAAGAAAGTCATCATCTCCGCGCCAGGCGGCAAGGACGTGGACGCGACCATCGTGTACGGCGTGAACCAGCACGTGCTGAAGTCCACCGACACCGTGATCTCGAACGCTTCCTGCACCACCAACTGCCTGGCCCCGCTGGTCAAGCCGCTGAACGACGCCATCGGCGTTGAAAACGGCCTGATGACCACCGTGCACGCCTACACCAACGACCAGGTGCTGTCCGACGTGATGCACGAAGACCTGCGCCGCGCCCGTTCGGCCACCATGTCCATGATCCCGACCAAGACCGGCGCCGCCGCCGCAGTTGGCCTGGTGCTGCCCGAGCTGAACGGCAAGCTGGACGGTTTCGCGATCCGCGTGCCGACCATCAACGTGTCGCTGGTCGACCTGTCCTTCATCGCTTCGCGCGACACCACCGTGGACGAAGTGAACGCCCTGATGAAGGCCGCTTCCGAAGGCGCGCTGAAAGAAGTGCTGACCTACCAGACCGAACCGCTGGTGTCGATCGACTTCAACCACAACCCGGCTTCGTCGAACTTCGATTCGACCCTGACCAAGGTGTCGGGCCGCCTGGTGAAGGTCTCGTCGTGGTACGACAACGAGTGGGGCTTCAGCAACCGCATGCTGGACACCACCGTGGCGCTGATGAACGCGAAGTAATTTAGTCGGACGCAAAAAAAACCCCCATCAGCCTGAACGCGCTCAAGATCGCGCTCAGTGCTGATGGGGGTTTTTTGCTTCTAAGGGATTAGAAGTTGTAGGTGGCGCGCAGGTAGTAGGTGCGGCCTTTTGGATCGGTGAAGCGCGGGTCGTAGCCAGCCTGGAAGGTCTCGGTCTGGTAGGACAGCGGCGGGGTGCGGTCGAACAGGTTGCGCACGCCGAAAGTCACCGACAGGTTCTTCAGGATGGCAGCCGTGGCGTAGCCGTCCCAGGTGGTGTACGAAGCGACGCGGAACTCGGGATCCTGGTCGATGTAGCCGGTCTTGGAGTGCGCGGCAATGCCGGCGCCCCAGATGCCCTTGGTCCAGTTCACACTGGCGTTGTTCTGCCAGCGGAAGATCGGGGCGGTGCCGGAGAACACGCCCACGTTCTGGTGCCACTCGCCGCCATCGCTGTTCTGGTACTCATACTTGTGCACGTAGGTGCTGTTCAGCGTGAAGGTGGTGTTGCCGTACTCGGCATGGCGCCAGCGGTAGTTGACGCTGATGTCCAGGCCGTCGGTATTCACGCCGCCCAGGTTCTGGGTGCGCAGGTCGATGTAGCCGCAGGTCAGCGGGTTGGGGCACTGCGAACCGTCGGTGGCCAGGTTGCCGGACGGGGTGCGGTGGTACAGCGACGCGTACTTGGCCGGGTCGCCGAACACGTCGTCCTGGTTCAGCTGGCCGATCTGGTGTTCCAGTTGCAGCTTCCAGAAGTCCAGGCCAAGCGACAGGTTGTTGATCGGCTCAAGCACGATGCCCAGGGCGTAGTTCTTCGACTCTTCCGGCGCCAGGTTCTTGTTGCCGCCGGTCAGGGTCTGGAACTGCTGCTGGCAGTTGGCCGCGGCAGGCTTGCCCGGGATCGGGGTGCCGCCCGGGCAGTTGACCGGGTCGTCATACTGGTTCGAGTTGGTGTAGGTCTGGGCCGAGTTGATCTCGTACAGCGACGGCGCGCGGAAACCGGTCGAGTAGGAGCCGCGCAGCAGCACGGTCTTGGTCGGCTGGTAGCGGAAACCGAACTTCGGATTGGTGGTGCTGCCGAAGTCGTTGTATTTGTCATAACGCACGGCGGCGGTCACGTCCAGGTCCTTCAGCAGGGCCAGGTTCAGCTCGGCGTAGGCCGCGCTGACTTTACGCGAACCTTCGTTCAGCGTGTTCGGGTCGATACCGGTGGAAGCGACCACCTTCTCGGCGTACTCGGTGTTGGCCGCGCTGTGGAATTCCTGCTTGTCGAACTGGCCGCCGATGGCCAGCGCGTTCGGACGGCCGGCGCCGAACCAGTCGCCCAGCTCGCGGCTGGCGCGCACGTCGAAGCCCTTCATGGTGCCCTTGGCGTTCTGGATGTTGCCGTTCAGCGCTGCGCTGTCGATCAGCGCCATGCCGGCGGCGCTTTGCTCGCCGTACGGGTTGATCACGCCTTCCAGCACGCCCTTGGTGATGATGCCGCCGTCGCTATAGCCGATCAGGTTGCTGGCCACCTTGTTCTGGTTGTAGGTGAAGGCTGCGCCGTAGTCCCAGCCTGCCACCGAGCCTTGCAGCGAAGCGACGAAGCGCTGCTGCGTGTTGACGTCGTCGCCGGCGCGCGAGCCGTTCGGCAGGTCGCGCCATTTCACGTGCACGAAGCCTGGCAGGACGCCGGCCGGGGTGTTTTCTTCGGTGTAGGTCGGGCTCAGCGGCACGTTCGGGGTGATCGAGCCAGGGTTGCCTGGGTAGAACGGGTTCAGCGAACCGTCCGGACGCACGCGGTTCTGGAACAGGCCGCCGTATGGCACCGGTGCGATTTCGCTGCCGATGCGGCTCTTGGTGATCAGGTATTCCAGGCCCAGTTCATGGTTCTCGGCCAGCTTCACGGTGCCCTTGATCAGGCCGGTGTTGCGCTCGCTCTTCGGAATGTAATCGACGAAGGAGGAGGTGGTCATCTGGCAGCCGCTGCCGGTGGCGTCCGGGATCAGGTTAGGCGCGCTGGTGCAGTTCGGCGCGGCAGGGTTGCCGCTGTTGCCGTCCTGGTAGTAGTTGGCCGGGCTGGTGGTGGGCGACAGGCCGCCCGGGTAGCGCTTGTTGAAGTCGCGCTCGGTGCCCATGATGCGGCGCTGCACCTGGTGGTCGCCCATGGCGAAGATATTAAAGCCGTCGGTGTCCAGGTTACCGTAGCCGACGCCGATATTCGCGCTATTCGAACCGCCGCCTTTCTTTTGCGGGGAATCGATGCCGCCGGTGACGGTCACGCCGGTGAAATCTTTACGCGTAATAAAGTTAATGACGCCGCCCACCGCGTCGGAACCGTACAGCGAGGATGCGCCGTCGCGCAATACTTCGACGCGCTCCAGCGCGGCGAATGGAATCATATTCAAATCTGGCGCCGAGCTGTCCAGCGCATTATTGGCCAGGCGGCGGCCATTGAGCAGCACCAGGGTTTTATTCGCGCCAATACCGCGCAAGTCCGCAAAGGAGGCGCCGCCGGTGCTCAGGCCGACAACCTGGCTGGTGCCCTGGTTGGTTTGCACCGAGCTCAGATTCGCCATGACCTGTTCAATGGTGGTAATACCCTGTTTCTTCAGGTCGTCCATTTTCACCACGGTTACCGGCACGGCGGTTTCCGCGTCGATGCGCTTAATGGCGGAGCCGGTAATTTCAACGCGCTGGATAGGCGCGGCTGCGGGGGCGGTTGCGTTTTGCGCGAATGCCGGCTGGGCCAGCATTCCCAGGCCGGCTATTGCCACGCCGCCGGAAAATACGACGCGCAGCGAGCGAGCCAGGGCTTTTTCAATCAACATAGTCATGTTCCTTATTAGAGTGTCTGTTGCATTAGCAATCCTCCCGAGGATTGCTAATCGGACTATCAGACACTGGGCGGAAATGCGTGTCAAACGTGTGTATGTAACGCGATTGAAACAAAGCGCCCCTTGACAGCGGCGGTTTCACGCGCGCAATGCCAATAAGTGTTTCCCTTAGCAAGGGCTAGCCCCGCATTTTGCCGTTTTGAGGCCATATTGCGCTTTGTATCAAGCGCGCGTGGACGTGCATACAACGTTGCATGTTTGCCACAGTGATGCTGCCCCCGCCTTATGCCATCTTCTGGCGCGATCAAGCCAGAAACCGGCGCACATGGCGAGAAAAAACGCCGCGGATGCGGCGTTGTGCGGGGGGGCGCGGGGGCCTTATTTGTAGACGCCGGAGCCGACCAGCAAGTCGCCTGCGCGTTCCACATAGCCGGATTTTGCCTCCACGGCCTTGGTAACCGGGTTCGGCCATTTAAAATCCACCCAGCCGCTGCCTTTCTCCTTGGCCACTTTCACCATTTCCTGGATCATGGCTTTGCCTTCATTATCTTTCATGTCCAGCAGGTTTTTTCCGACCAGCTTGGGATTGACGCCGTGCGCCACGGCGACACCGTTCATATCATAGACATAGATATACAGGTCGCGGTCGTGAAAATCCTTGTTGGCTGGATCGGATATGGCGGCGAAGGCTTTTTCCTTGCCGTCCGATTTTATTAGCGCCACGGCTTTTTTCACCATGGCCACCGCTTCATTGGCCGAGCCTTTTTCTGCCGAGTATGCGGGAACGGCGAGTAAACCCAGACTGATTGCGATGCCACTTAAGAACATTTTCATTTCGTCTCTCCTTTGGAATGGGACTGCGCTTATTCTAATATTTCCTTCCACAACTGTATTACATGCGCGGCATGGACGGCGACCCGCGCCGGATCGACGCGGGCATTTTCCTGCCCCTGCAAACGCATCTGGTGCTGCAATTTACGGAAAGCGCGGTAAGCATCGGCCACGCTGGCGGCCAGCTCCGGATTAATCAATCCCAGTTCGCCGCACATTTTCAGTAAGGCAATATTACCCACATTACCCGTCAGTTGGGAGTAGGTGGCGGCGTGCTGCAGAACGAGGTACTGGACGATGAATTCGATATCGATCATGCCGCCCGCGTCCTGCTTTAAATCGAACAAGTCGGAGCGGTTGGGACGGGCGTCGGCCATTTTCTTGCGCATGGCCTGCACCTCGCGTTTCAATTCGCCGTCCAGCGGCCGCACGCGGCGCAATACCTGGCAGCGGATTTGCTCGAAGCGCTGGCCGATGGCGGCGTCGCCGGCGCAGAAGCGGGCGCGGGTGAGCGCCTGGTGCTCCCAGATCCAGGCCGAATTGTCCTGGTAGCGTTCAAACGCTTGCACGCTGGACACCAGCATGCCGCTGGCGCCGTCCGGCCGCAGCGCGATATCGACGTCGAACAGCTGGCCGGCCGAGGTGTGCGAGGTCATCCAGGTGATGAAGCGCTGCGCCAGTTTGGCGTACTGGGCCGGCGCGTCCTGGTCCTCGTCGTCGAACAGGAAAATCACGTCCAGGTCGGAGATATAGCCCAGCTCCTTGCCGCCCAGCTTGCCGTACGCGATGACGGCAAACAGCGGCACCTCGCGGTGGCGGGTGGCTACCGTCTGCCATACCGCCTGCACGGTGGCGGCCACGATCACATCGGCCAGCGCGGACAGGTGGTCGGCCAGCTTTTCCACTGTCAGGTCGCCGGCCAGGTCCTGCGCCAGCAGGTGGAACAGCTGGGCGTGGTGCACTTCGCGCAGGATATCCATCTGGCGCTCGGTGTCGCCGGCGGCGGCGTCCAGCTGGCCGTCCAGCTCGGCTGCCAGCGCCACCGGGTCGAACACGGCGTTGCGGATGCGGTCGTCCAGCAGCTCGTCCAGCAGGATGGGGTGCTTGGTGAGGAATTTGGCGGCCCAGCCGCTGGCGTGCATCATGCGGATCACGCGCTCCAGCGTGTGCGGGTACTCGGTCAGCAGCGACAGATAGGCCGAGCGGCGTGCAATGGCTTCCAGGAAATCGAGCAGGCTGCCCAGCGTGACCAGCTGGCTGCCGATGCTGGACTGCTCGGCGGTGCGGGCAATCAGCGGCAGCGCCGCGTTCACCAGCGACACCAGGCGGTTGCGGCTCGCTTCCGGCAGCGACTGCAGGCGCGGCGCTTGCCAGGTCGCCACCAGGCGCTGGGCGGCGCCTGCCGGGTCGTCGTAGCCAAGGGCGGCAAAGCGCGACCGGATCGCCTCGAGGTTGTCCGGGTCCGCGCATTCGTTGCTGGTGGCGGGATCGATGTCGGCGTCTTGAGAGCCGTTCTGGGCTTTTTCGGCGAACATGGCGTCAAACTGCTCGGCCACGAACTTGCGGTGGGCTTCGATCCGCGCCAGCAGCGTGGCCACGTCCGGCAGGCCCATCATCTGCGCCACCACCAGCTGGTCGGCCTCGTTGGGCGGCAGGGTGTGGGTCTGGGCGTCGTCCAGGTATTGCAGGCGGTGCTCCAGATTGCGCAGGAAGGTGTAGGACGCCAGCAGCTGCAGCACGATGTCGTTGGTCAGCAAGCCTTTTTCAGGCAGGATGCGCAAGGTGGCGCGGGTCGAGCGGTCGCGCAGGGTGGCGTCGCGCCCGCCCCGTATCAGCTGGAACACCTGGGCCAGGAATTCGATTTCGCGGATGCCGCCGCGCCCCAGCTTGACGTTGTTGCTGCGGTCCGGGTGCAGCCGCTCCTGGCGGTTGACCTCGGCGCGGATCTGGGCGTGCATATTGCGGATGGCGTCGATGACGCCGAAGTCCAGGTAGCGGCGGAACACGAAGGGGCGCACGATGGCGTCCAGCGCGGCGATGTCGGCCGGCTTGCCGGTGACGGCGCGCGCCTTGACCCAGGCGTAGCGTTCCCATTCGCGCCCCTGCACGATCAAATACTGTTCCACCATGCTCAGGCTGGCCGCCAGCGGCCCGGAGCCGCCGTTCGGGCGCAACGCCATGTCGACCCGGAAGGTGTAGCCGTCTTCGGTGATCTCGGCCATGGCGGCGATCAGCTTCTTGCCGAGGCGGACGAAGAACTCATGGTTGGACAGCGAGCGCTGGCCGGGGCCGGCCACCGTGTCGCCGTCTTCCGGGTAGACGAAGATGAGGTCGATGTCGGACGACACGTTCAGCTCGCCACCGCCCTGTTTGCCCATGGCCAGCACCATCAGTTCCTGTTCCTCGCCGCTGTCGTGGCCCACCGGCTGGCCGTGCAGGGCCACCATTTCCGCGTGCAGCGCCGCCACGTGCTGCTGGATGGCGAAGTCGGCAAAGCGCGTCATGGCGGTCACCACCTCGTGCAGGTCGGCCCGGCCTTCCAGGTCGCGCCGGATCAGGCCGCACACCAGCAGGTTGCGCAGGCGCCGCATGGCGCGCGGCAACGGCAGCGGCTGGTCTTGCGCCACGTCAGCTTCCCTTGCTAAATAGTCAGCAAAATCCAGCTCGGCAAGCGATAATTGCGCCAGTGCATCAACCTTGGCCGCGCGGCCCGGATCGGCGCTGAGCCAGCGCTGGTAGTAACGGGAGGCGGAGGTCAGTGCGGGTGCGGTCATATGGTGAACAGTAAAGGAAAAGTAACTTAGTGTTGCAACGTAATAAACAGAGCGAGGCAGCGCCAGCCTATGCGGTAAAATGAAGGTGCAGGCTCCTTTAGGGCTGGAAACGATTTTAGCGATTTATTTTGACGCCGGGCCTGAATTATTAGCTTATTGATGCAAAAACCGCCGGAGGAGACCGTGACAGGCAGCGTGCCTTTGGCCGTGCGCTGGCAGCGGCTGCGTTCCGCCTATCGCGTCTGCAACCTCGCCACCCACCATGTGCTGGGCTTCGCGCTCAAGCTGGTGCTGCTGCTGTATTTTGCCTTCGCCATCCTGCTGCTGGCGCTGCGCTACCTGGTGCTGCCCAATATCGACCACTACAAGGGCGACATCGAGCGCCTGGCCAGCCGCGCGGTCGGCAATCCGGTCACCATCGCCCGCATCTATGCTTCCTGGTCCGGCCTCAGTCCCAGCCTGTTCCTGGGCGACGTGGTGCTGCGCGACCAGCAGGGCCGCGCAGTGCTGGCCCTGCCCAGCGTCTCGGCCACGCTGTCGTGGTGGAGCGTGGCGGCGGCCGACGTGCGTTTCGAATCGCTGGAGCTGATCCGCCCCAAGCTGGACGTGCGGCGCGAGCCGGACGGCAAGCTGTACGCGGCCGGCGTGTATATCGACCTGAACCAGAAGGGCGACGGCAAGGGTGCCGACTGGCTGCTGGCGCAGCGCGAAATCGTCATCCGCGAAGGCCAGCTGGACTGGACCGACAAACTGCGCGGCACGCCGCAGGTGAGCCTGGCCGACATGCGCCTGGTGCTGCGCAACAAGTGGCGCCGCCACCAGTTCGGCATGACGGCCACCCCTCCCGCCGAGCTGGGCGGTCCGCTGGACGTGCGCGCCGACTTCGTCCACCCGGCCTTCGCCGGCCGCAAGTCGGACGTGCGCCTGTGGCAGGGCGAGCTGTACGCGGACGTGCGCCAGGCCGACCTGGCCGCCTGGAAGCAACATCTCGACTATCCCTTCGACCTGCGTTCCGGCATGGGCTCGGTGCGCGCGTGGATCAAGCTGGACCACGCCAAGCTGGCCGGCTTCACGGCCGACGTCAGCCTGGCCGACGTGACGGCCCAGCTGGGCAAGGACCTGGAGCCGCTGGACCTGGTGGAAGTGCGCGGCCGGGTTTCGGCGCGCGAGGAAATCCCGGCCAGCCTGCAAAGCGGCCAGCCCGCATTCGGCGTGCTGGGCCACAGCGTGACCCTGAACAACTTCTCGCTGCGCACCCGCGACGGCCTGGACATGCCGCCCACCGACTTGTCCGAGCGCTACGTGGCGGCCACCGCCAAGGCGCCGGCGCGCATGGAGCTGAACGCCAGCGTGCTGGACCTGGAAACGCTGGCCGCGCTGGCCGGGCGCCTGCCGCTCACCGAAGGCCAGCGCGCCAAGCTGGAGGACATCGCGCCCAGCGGCCGCCTGCGCGGCGTGGCGGCCTCCTGGTACGGCAGCTATCCGGCGCTGCTGTCCTACCATGTCAAGGCGCAGCTGGACGGCCTGGGCTTGCGCCCGCGCCCGGCGCGCCTGCCGCAGCCCAAGAACGGCAAGGTCCCGGCCGTGCGCGGCATGCCGGCGCTGCCGGGCTTCGAGCACCTGAGCGGCACGCTGGAGGCCAGCGAGAAGGGCGGCAATTTCACCCTGGACGCGGACCGGCTGGTGCTGCAGATGCCGGACCACTTCGCCGAGGCGGCCATGCCGTTCGACAAGCTGCGCGGCCGGATGAGCTGGTCGTTCGAAGGCGATGAACAGTTGAAAATCGACCTGCACAGCCTGGAATTCTCGCAGGACGGCCTGAGCGGCTCGCTGTCCGGCAGCCACGTGCTGCCGCTGGACGGCAAGAGCCCCGGCGTGGCCGACTTCACCGGCAAGCTGAACGGCTTCGACGTGAAGAAGATCGGCCGCTACCTGCCGCTGCAAACCCCGGCGCACCTGCACCACTGGCTGACCGGCGCGCTGGAGGACGGCATGGCCGACGATGTCACGCTGCGCCTGCGCGGCGACCTGGCGCACTTCCCGTTCAAGAGCGCCGGTCCGGTGGCCACCGCCGCCGAGCGCGCCAAGGGCGAGTTCCGCGTGGCCGGCCGCCTGACAAACGGCAAGCTCAACTACGACCCCGGCGTGTACGCCAAGGACGGCAAGTCGCCGCTGTGGCCGCAGGCCGAGAAGATCAAGGGCGGCTTCGTGTTCGACCGCACGCGCATGGAAATCCGGGGCGACACGGCCACCACTGGCGGCGTGGCGCTGAGCGGCGTGAAAGCCGTGATCGCCGACCTGTCCTCGCACGACGGGCTGCTGGAGATCGACGGCAACGCGGCCGGGCCGATGCAGGAATTCCTGCGCTATGTGGCGGCCAGCCCGGTACTGGAATGGATCGGCCACTTCACCGACGAGACGCAAGCGAGCGGCGGCGCCCGGCTGGCGCTCAAGCTGCAGCTGCCGCTGAACCATATGCACGACTCGAAAGTGCAGGGCTCGCTGCAACTGGCCAATAACGACATCGTGCTGTGGCACGACATGCCGGTGGTCACCGGCTCGACCGGCAAGATCGAGTTCAACGAAAAAGGCGTGAACCTGAACAACCTGGCGGGCAGCTTCATCGGCGGCCCGGTGTCCATCACCGGCGGCAGCCAGCGCGACGGCAGCATCCAGGTGCGCCTGGCGGGCACCGTCACGGCCGACGGCCTGCGCAAGACCTGGCCGTCGCCGCAGATGCAGCGCGTGGCCAGCCACTTCAGCGGCGGCACCCGCTACAGCGGCCTGGTGGTGGCGCGCGACCACCATTATTCGGTCACGGTCGACTCCAGCCTGGCCGGCCTGGGCCTGGATTTCCCGGCCCCGCTGGCCAAGGGCGCCGCCGACACGCTGCCGCTGCATTTTGTGCTCAACGGCAGCGGCGCCAACGAGGCCGGGCTGATGCGCGACGAGATCCGCGTGGCCCTTGGCGCCGGCATGTCCGCCGCCTACCAGCGCCAGCGCCAGGGCAAGGAAGCGTGGCAACTGGTGCGCGGGGGCATAGGCGTAAACGTGCCGGCGCCGGAACCGGACAGCGGCATGATGTTGCAGGCGCATGTGAAATCGCTGAATGTGGACCAGTGGCTGGCGCTGGGCGAAGCCATCGCCGGCAAGGATGGCGCGCCCCCGGCCGCCTCGGCCACCGGCGGCGCCGACGTGGCGCAGTATGTGGTGGCCGACACCCTGGCCGCGCGGGCGGGCGAACTCATCATTGGTGAACGCAAGCTGGACAATGTGGTGGTGGGCGTCAGCCACCAGAAGAATGTGTGGCAGGCCAATATCGATTCGCGCCACGTGAACGGCTACCTTACCTGGAACGAGTCGCCCACCGGGCAGGGCGTGGGCAAGGTAACGGCGCGCCTGTCCTCGCTCATCATTCCCGAGTCGCAGGCCAACGAGGTCAAGGACTTGCTGGAGAATAAGGCGACCCATCCGACCATCCCCGCGCTGGACGTGGTGGCCGAGCGCTTCGAGCTGTTCAACAAGCCGCTGGGCCGGCTCGAGCTGCAGGCGCACAACGCGCTGATTACCGCCACGCGCGAGTGGCGCGTGTCGAAGCTGTCGCTGGCCAACGCGGACGGCGAGCTGAACGGCACCGGGCGCTGGGTGGTCAAGGATGGCCAGCCGCAAACCAGCCTGAACTTCGAACTGGAGATCGCCAACGCCGGCAAGCTGCTGGACCGTTTCGGTTTCGCCGACACCTTGCGCAACGGCAAGGGCAAGCTCAGCGGCGACATTTCCTGGAAGGGCTTGCCGTATTCGCTGGACATCCCCAGCCTGTCGGGCCAGATCAGCATGAATGTGGAAAAGGGCCAGTTCCTCAAGCAGGATCCGGGCGCGGCCAAGCTGCTGGGCGTGCTCAGCCTGCAGGCGCTGCCGCGCATGCTCAAGCTGGACTTCCACGACGTGTTCTCGGAAGGCCTGGCGTTCGACGGCATCAGCGCCAACGCCGCCATCACGCGCGGCATCGTCAAGACCGACAACTTGAAAATGCACGGCGTGGCCGCTACTGTACTGATGGACGGCACGGTCGATATCGCCAACGAATCGACCAATCTGCGCGTGGTGGTGATGCCGGAGGTCAATCTCGGCACGGCGCCGCTGGTGTACGCGCTGGCGGTCAACCCGGTGATCGGCCTGGGCAGCTATCTGGCGCAGCTGTTCCTGGCGCAGCCGATGATGCGCGCGCTGACCTACGAGATGCAAGTGACGGGCCCGTGGAAAGCGCCCGTGATCACCAAGCTGGATACCGGCAGGCTGGAAGCGGCCCGGCTGGAAGCGGCAAGGCAAGAGTCGGCCAAGCAAGCGGCCAAGAACGCCACCAAGGCCAAACCATAAGAACATCGATAAGGACATGCCCATGAACACCGTCGCAGCGATACAGATGATCTCCTCGCCTTCCGTGGGCGAAAACCTGGCCACCGCGCGGCGCCTGATCGCGCAGGCGGCCGACACCGGCGCCAAGCTGGTGCTGCTGCCCGAGTACTGGGCCATCATGGGCTTGAGCGACAGCGACAAGGTGGCCGTGGCCGAGCCGCTGGGCCAGGGGCCGATCCAGGAGTTCATGAGCGAAATGGCGCGCCAGCACAGCATCTGGCTGCTGGGCGGCACCCTGCCGCTGGCCTCGGACGATCCGTCGCGGGTGGTCAACACCACGCTGGTGTACGACGACCAGGGCCGCCACGTGGCGCGCTATGACAAGATCCACCTGTTCGGCTTTACCAAGGGCACCGAATCCTACGACGAGGCGCGCACCATCGTGCCGGGCCGCAACGTCGGCACGGTGGACACGCCGGTGGGCAAGGTCGGCATGTCGGTCTGCTACGACCTGCGCTTCCCGGAACTGTTCCGCGCCATGGGGCCGGTGTCGCTGATCGTGGTGCCGGCGGCGTTCACCTACACCACCGGCCAGGCGCACTGGGAAATCCTGCTGCGCGCGCGCGCGATCGAAAACCAGTGCTACGTGCTGGCGGCCGCGCAGGGCGGCACCCACCAGAACGGCCGCCGCACCTGGGGCCACAGCATGCTGATCGACCCCTGGGGCGCCGTCAAGGCGGTGCAGGCCGAAGGCGAGGGCGTGGTGCACGGCGAGGTCGATCCGCTGTTCATGGACAGCGTGCGCGAGAGCTTGCCGGCGCTGAAGCACCGCACCATGTAAGCCACGGGTCTGTCCCGGCGGGACAGAGCCCAGCATGCGCCTGCGGTTCAAAGTACAATGCAGCATCACATACAAGGCACCATCATGACTCCATTCGAACCCAATCTGTCCACCCTGGCCGTCGCGCGCGATCTGCTGCTGACGCCGTTCGGCCTGGACGAAGGCAAGCTGCTGAAAACCCTGGGCAGCATGTTCACCCACAAGGTCGATTACGCCGACCTGTATTTCCAGTTCACCAAGAACGAAGGCTGGAGCCTGGAAGAAGGCATCGTCAAGACCGGCAGTTTCTCGATCGACCAGGGCGTGGGCGTGCGCGCCATCTCCGGCGACAAGACCGCTTTTGCCTACTCGGACGACATTTCCGAGCGCGCGCTGATGGAAGCGGCGGCGGCAACCCGCACCATCGGCCGCTCCGGCGCCGGCAAGATCAAGGTGGCCGGCGGCATGACCCAGGTGGGCGGCCGTTCGCTGTATCTGCCGCACGACCCGCTGGCGTCGCTGGACGCGACCGCCAAGGTCAAGCTGCTCGAGCGCCTGGAGAAAATGGCGCGCGCCAAGGACCCGCGCGTGGTGCAGGTGATGGCCGGCCTGGCCGGTGAATACGACGTGGTGCTGGTGGCGCGCAGCGACGGCGTGCTGGCGGCCGACATCCGCCCGCTGGTGCGCGTGTCGCTGACCGTGATCGCCGAGCAGGACGGGCGCCGCGAGATGGGCTCGTCCGGCGGCGGCGGCCGCTACGACTACGGCTACTTCAGCGACGAACTGCTCGAGCAGTACGCGGAGGAGGCGGTGAAATCGGCCATCGTCAACCTGGACGCGCGTCCCGCGCCGGCCGGGCCGATGACCGTGGTGCTGGGGCCGGGCTGGCCCGGCATCCTGCTGCACGAAGCCATCGGCCATGGCCTGGAAGGCGATTTCAACCGCAAGGGTTCGTCCACTTTCTCCGGCCGCATCGGCGAACGGGTGGCGGCCAAGGGCGTCACGGTGGTCGACGACGGCACCTTGCAGGACCGCCGCGGCTCGCTCAATATCGACGACGAGGGCAATCCGACCCAGTGCACCACGCTGATCGAGGACGGCATCCTGAAAGGCTACATCCAGGACACCATGAACGCGCGCCTGATGAAAATGTCGGTGACCGGCAACGCGCGCCGCGAATCGTTCGCCCACCTGCCGATGCCGCGCATGACCAACACCTATATGCTGGGCGGCGACAAGGACCCGGGCGAGATCCTGGCGTCGGTGAAGAACGGCCTGTACGCGGTCAATTTCGGCGGCGGCCAGGTCGACATCACCAACGGCAAGTTCGTGTTCTCGGCCAGCGAGGCCTACATGATCGAGGACGGCAAGATCACCTACCCGGTCAAGGGCGCCACCCTGATCGGCAACGGCCCGGACGTGCTGAACCGGGTGTCCATGATAGGCAATGACATGAAACTCGATTCGGGCGTGGGCGTGTGCGGCAAGGAAGGCCAGAGCGTGCCGGTCGGCGTCGGCCAGCCGACCTTGCGCCTGGACGGCGTGACCGTCGGCGGCACCGCATAAAACCAAAAACCGGGCCTGGCCCGGTTTTTTTTCTTAGAACTGGTAGCGCATGCCGACGTTGAAGTAGCGCCCCAGCGCGCCGCTGTAGTCCAGCGGGTTGTACGACACCGCGCCATAGGTCAGCGGATCGAGCGGCGGGATCTTGTCGAACAGGTTCTGGATCGACGCCGTCACCTCCATCTTCGGACTCACCTTCCAGCGCGCCGTCAGGTCCACCGTGGTAAACGAAGCGAGCTTGCAGCCGTTCGGCGCGTCGTTGCCATTGGCAAAGTGGGTGGCGCAGCCGTCCGGATCGTCCTTGAACAGCGTGTTGTCCATCTTGCCCCGGTGGTTGGCCGTGGCGGTCACGCGCCAGGCTTCGCGTTCCCAGGTGGCGCTCAGGTTGACCCGGTCGTCCGGCGTGCCGATGCAGTTGGTCACGTCGCAATTGCCGTGCGTGCCGGCGAAGTCGCGCTGCGAGCCGTCGGTTTCGGTGCGCAGCCATTTGAACAGGTGGGTCCACTTGGCGTCGGCCGCCAGCGTGCCCCAGTTGCCCAGGCTGAAGCTCTTGCGCAGGTCCAGGTCGGCGCCGCGCACCTTGGTGTTGCTGGAGTTGACGTAGCGCGCCAGCACCGCCGTGATGGCGCCGGGGTCGCCCGGCACGGTGGCGGTGGACGGGTCGCGCGCGATGTGGCCGGCCGCGATGGCCGCGTCGGTCTGCTCCTGGTTGATCTCGTTCTTGCGCTTGATCTGCCAGAAGTCCAGCGACACGCTGGTGCGCGGCAGCGGGTCCCACACCACGCCGGCGCTGTAGCTCTTCGAGCGTTCCGGCGACAGCGCCGGATTGGGCGAGGTGATGACGGCGATGGAGGCCGGGTTGCACGCCACCTGCACGCCCAGCGCGCAGCGCGCCGGATCTTCGGCAGTGGAGAATGCGGCCAGGCCGCCCACGCCGTTCTCGGCCGCGCTGGGAGCGCGGAAGCCGCGCGCAAAGGTGCCGCGCAGCGCGAAGGCACGGGTCGGCGTCCACTTCAGGCCGGCTTTTGGCGTGTAGGAATTGCCGACGTCGGAGAAGTGGTCGTAGCGCAGCGCGGCCGATGCCTCCAGCGTCTTGTGCAGCGGCGCCAGCAGTTCGGTGTAGATGGCGCTGGCGGTGCGCTTGCCGCGGTAGGCCGAGTAGCCCAGGCCGATAATGTTGCCGAGCTCGGTGCCCTGGGTCGGCTCCAGCTCGGTCGACTCGCGCCGGTATTCCGCGCCCAGCGCCACGCCCATGGCGCCGCCCGGCAACTGGCCGAATTCACGGCTGGCCTTGACGTCGACCTGGTTGATGCGGGTCTCGGCGTCGTTGGCGATGGTGGGCGAGAGCGCGCCGTACAGGGCGGCCGAATTCAGGCCGGCGTTCTCGCCGATGCGCCAGTAGCTGCCGGCCGGCAGCGCGGCGTAGGCGGCACTGCGGGCGCGCGCGGCAGCCACATTGGCCGCGCTCGGGTCGAGCAGGGCGAAGGCCACGTCGCGCTGCAAGTAGCCGGTGCGGGTGTTGCCCACCTCGTTTTGCGAGAACAGCCAGGCCGCGTCGATGTCCCACTGCTGCCAGCTGCCCTTGGCGCCGGCCACGAAGCGGGTGAAGTCGGACTTCACATGGCTCACGCGCGGGCCGGCGTCGGCGGCCAGGTAGCGCAGCCGCGCAGCGCGGCCGAAGTAGGGATTGTCCGGATGGCCTGCGCCCAGCTGCACGGCGGCGTTGCTGACCGGGCCGCCGGGGTAGCCGACCGAGGCGCTCACGGTGGACGGCGTGGTGGCGGCGGTGGAGGTGCTGTGATAGAAGTTCAGCTCGCTGTACGCGACCCAGGCCGGGCTGATCTGGTAGCTCAGGCGTGCAAAGGCGTTGGCGGTTTCCTGTTCCGGCTGGATCTCGCTGTAGCGCTGCTGGGCGTCGATCAGGCAGCCGCCGCCGGGATCGCCCTGCGGGTGGCTGGTGAAGTTGGCGCAGGCGGCGCCGGGGAAGAAGCGCGTGAAGCCGGCGCCGGCCGGGTTGCCGCGATTGTAGTAGTCGAGCGTGTCGGGGTTGCGCACGTTGCCGTTGATGGCGCTGCCAGCGTTGTTGTTGCTCAGGATGGCGCCGGTGCCGCCCAGCGTTTCCTGGGCCGAGAAGCCGTAGTCGCGCAAATCGCTGCGGCCGATGTAGCGCCGGCCGGCGCGCGCACTGTTGCCGATGGCGCCCTTGCGGCCGTACTCCAGGCTGCCCATGAAGTTGTAGCGCTCGGTGTCCAGGTTGCCGACGCCGTGCGTGATGGCCACGCGCGTGTCGTGGCCGTCATGCTCGTCGGAAATGCCCTGGCTGGCGCGCACCGTGGTGCCCTGGAAGTCGCGCCGCAGGATCACGTTGACGACGCCGGCGATGGCGTCCGAACCGTAGATGGCCGAGGCGCCGTCCTTCAGGATTTCGACCCGCTCGATGGCTTCGGACGGGATCACGTTCAGGTCGGCAAACACCTTCTGGCCGTCGTCGGCCAGGCCGTAGGGCGCCACGCGGCGGCCGTTGATCAGCACCAGGGTGGAGGCGGCGCCCAGGCCGCGCAGCGAAATGCCGGAGGCGCCGGAGGCAAAGCCGCCGCCGAAGGTCATCGGCACCGAGCCCTGGTTGTCCACCGCCAGCGTCTGCATCAGTTCGGCGACCGTGGTCTTGCCCGATTTCTCGATGTCGGCGCGGTTCAGCGTTTGCACCGGCGAGGCGGTTTCGGCCTGCGCGCGGCGGATATTGGAGCCGGTGATTTCCACCCGCTGCATGGGCTGCTGGACGGCTTCCTGCGCATAGGCCTGGCCCAGCACGCTAAGCAGGCCGGGCAAGATCAGTTTCTTCATCATGTCACTCCATTAGGTAAGCAGGATTGTGCAGTCTTGCTTCCTTCGCGTGAGGGGATGCTGATCTGGATCAAGGTGCGGCGCGGATCGTGCCCAATTGTGGTGCGTGCGCCACGCATACGGCTGACGGGCCTGCTTGACAAAGTGCTTGCCAAAACTTGTAACTTGTTGCTATAGTCGTTGCAACCTTTTAGGATTTCTTCCATGCACTTCTGCGTTTTCTTTACCGGCCACTTTTACTTTAGCAATTCCAACCCAAAGGCGGTGGAGTAGCGGCCGGTTCACGTAGCAGCAAAAACGAGATCCCAGCAGACCCAGACAAACCGCCAGCGATGGCGGTTTTTTTTTAGCCCTCGATTTTTCAGCCTTAGACTTCAGGAGATACCATGCAACGCACCGACGACCTGCGCATCCGCGAAATGAAGGAACTGGTCCCGCCCTCCCACCTGATCCGCGAGTACGCCGTCAGCGAGGCTGCCAGCACCACCGCCGCCAACGCGCGCGTGGCGCTGCACCGCATCCTGCACGGCCAGGACGACCGCCTGATGGTGGTGATCGGCCCGTGCTCGATCCACGACCCGAAGGCGGCCATGGAATACGCGCGCCGCCTGGCGCCGCTGCGCGCCAAGCTGGGCGCGGACCTGGAAATCGTGATGCGGGTGTACTTCGAGAAGCCGCGCACCACGGTGGGCTGGAAGGGCATGATCAACGACCCCTACATGGACAACAGCTTCCGCATCAACGACGGCCTGCGCATGGCGCGCGAACTGCTGCGCGACATCAATGAACTGGGCCTGCCGGCCGGCACCGAATACCTGGACGTGATCAGCCCGCAGTACATCGCCGACCTGATCAGCTGGGGCGCGATCGGTGCCCGCACCACCGAGTCGCAGGTGCACCGCGAGCTGGCCTCCGGCCTGTCCTGCCCGGTGGGCTTCAAGAACGGCACCGACGGCAACGTCAAGATCGCCGTGGAAGCCATCAAGGCCGCCTCGCAGCCGCACCATTTCCTGTCGGTGACCAAGGGCGGCCACTCGGCCATCGTGTCAACCAACGGCAATGAGGACTGCCACATCATCCTGCGCGGCGGCAAGGCGCCGAACTACGATGCGGCCAGCGTGGACGAGGCCTGCAAGGCCATCGCCGCGCAAGGCCTGGCGGCGCGCCTGATGATCGACGCCTCGCACGCCAACAGCTCGAAAAAGCCGGAGAACCAGATCCCGGTGTGCGCCGACATCGCCGCCCAGGTGGCCGGCGGCGATGCCCGCATCGTCGGCGTGATGGTGGAATCGCACCTGGTGGCCGGGCGCCAGGACCTGGTGCCGGGCAAGGAACTGACCTACGGCCAGTCCATCACCGACGGCTGCATCGACTGGGACAGCAGCGTGCAGGTGCTGGAAGGCCTGGCGGCCGCCGTGCGCCAGCGCCGCCTGCGCAGCGAGGACTGACAGGGCAGCGGGGGTGGTGACTTGATTATCGAACGGTCACTCGTTGTGCGCGGCGGCTTCTCAGGGTAAGCTGTCGGCCATGAACAAGACCCCCACTGCAAGCGGCCAGCCCCGGGGCCCGGCCGAGCACGAAGTGCGCAGCCAGATCGTGGCCGCCGCCACCGCGCACTTCCGCCTGTACGGCTATGAAAAGACCACCGTTTCCGACCTGGCCAAGGCCATCGGTTTCTCCAAGGCCTACATCTACAAATTCTTCGAGTCCAAGCAGGCGATCGGCGAGCTGATCTGCGCCAATTGCCTGCGCGAGATCGAGGCCGACGTCCGCGCCGCCGTGGACGGCGCCGGCCGTCCTCCGGAAAAGCTGCGGCGCATGTTCAAGGCCGTCGTCGAATCCAGCCTGCGCCTGTTCTTCGAGGACCGCAAGCTGTACGACATCGCCGCGTCGGCCGCCACCGGACGCTGGGAAGCGGTGCGCGCGTTCGAGGAACGCATCCAGGCCTTGCTGCAGGACATACTGCGGCAGGGCCGCGACAGCGAGGAATTCGAGCGCAAGACGCCGCTCGACGAGGCCGCCGCCGCCATCTATCTGGTGATGCGCCCCTATCTCAATCCGCTGCTGCTGCAGCACAGTTTCGACTACACGGAAGACGCGCCGGCCCAGCTGTCGAGCCTGGTGTTGCGCAGCTTGTCGCCGTAACGCGCCGCTGCACAGTCGCTGCCGGCTTCGCGCCCCTGGTTTGTGACTGTTGACAAATTTGGTCACTAGTTCCAAAATGAGCCCCTGTTTAGCTCATTTACGGGATTCCCATGCTCCGCCGCCCCTCCGCTTTCCCCGCCGTCCCGCGCGTGTTGCCGCCCGGACTGCCGCTGCCGCTGTCCCTGTCCCTGTTGCTGGCTTTGGCCGCCTGCGGTGAAACCGCCCCGTCCGACCCGCGCACCGTGGCCCCGCTGGTGCGCGCGGCCACCGTCCAAGGCGCCCAGGCGGCGCCGCGCGCCTTCACCGGCACGGTGGCGGCCCGCGTGCAAAGCGACCTCGGCTTCCGTGTTCCCGGCAAGGTGCTGGAACGGCTGGTCGACGCCGGCCAGGCCGTCAAGCGCGGGCAAGTGCTGCTGCGCATCGACCCGGCCGACCTGAAGCTGGCCGTGCACGCGCAGCAGGAAGCGGTGGCCGCAGCCCGGGCGCGCGCGCAGCAGACCGCGCAGGAACTGGTGCGCTACCAGGGCTTGCGCGGCACCGGCGCGGTTTCGGTGTCGGCCTACGACCAGGCCAAGGCGGCGGCCGACGCCGCCAAGGCCGAGCTCAACGCGGCCGAAGCCCAGGCCGAGCTGGCAGGCAACGCGCGCCGCTACGCTGAACTGGCGGCGGACGCCGATGGCGTGGTGATGGAAACCCTGGCCGAGCCCGGCCAGGTGGTCAGCGCCGGGCAGATCGTGGCGCGGGTGGCCCACGCGGGGCGCCGCGAGGCCGTCATCCAGCTGCCGGAAACCCTGCGCCCCGCCGTGGGCTCGGCGGCCGCGGCCACGCTGTACGGGCGGGAGGCGCTGACCGTGCCTGCCAGGCTCCGGCAGCTGTCGGACGCGGCCGACCGGCAAACCCGCACCTTCGAGGCACGCTACGTGCTCGAGGGCGAACTGGCCGAGGCCGCGCTGGGCGCCACCGTCACGATACGGATACCGCAGGCGCAGCCCGCCGCGCAGGGCGGTGTGCGGGTGCCGATCGGTTCCCTGTTCGACGCCGGCAAAGGCCCCGGCGTGTGGCTGATCGGCGGCCAGCCGGCCAGGGTGTCCTGGCGTGCGGTGGCCGTGCAGGGCCTGGACGATGACGGCGCGCGCGTTTCCGGCCAGCTGCGGCAGGGCGACCGCATCGTCGCGCTGGGCGCCCACCTGTTGCGCGAGGGCGCGCTAGTGAGGGTGGCTGGCCAGCACGCCGAGGCCGCGGCAGGGGGCCAGCCATGAGCGCAGGCCGCTTCAACCTGTCGGCGCTGGCGGTGCGCGAGCGCTCCGTCACCTTGTTCCTGATCTGCCTGATTTCCCTGGCCGGACTGCTGTCCTTCTTCAAGCTGGGGCGCGCCGAAGACCCCGCCTTCACTGTCAAGGTGATGACGGTGGTCAGCGCCTGGCCCGGCGCCACTGCGCAGGAAATGCAGGACCAGGTGGCCGAGAAAATCGAGAAGCGCCTGCAGGAGCTGCGCTGGTACGACCGCGCGGAAACCTATACCCGGCCGGGCCTGGCGTTCACCACCCTGACCTTGCTGGACAGCACGCCGCCGGCCGAAGTGCCGGAGCAGTTCTACCAGGCCCGCAAGAAGGTGGGCGACGAGGCCGCCCAGCTGCCGGCCGGCGTCATCGGGCCCATGGTCAACGACGAGTATTCCGACGTCACCTTCGCGCTGTACGCACTGAAGGCCAGGGGCGAAGCGCAGCGCACGCTGGTGCGCGACGCGGAGGCGCTGCGCCAGCGGCTGCTGCACGTGCCGGGCGTGAAGAAGGTCAACATCGTCGGCGAGCAGTCCGAGCGCATCTTTGTCGAGTTCTCGCACGAGCGCTTGGCCACGCTGGGCGTGAGCCCGCAGGAAGTGTTCGCCGCGCTCAACAGCCAGAATGCGCTCACGCCGGCAGGTTCGGTGGAAACCCGGGGGCCGCAGGTATTCATCCGCCTGGACGGCGCGTTCGATGAATTGCAGAAGATCCGCGACACGCCGGTAGTGGCGCAGGGCCGCAGCCTGAAGCTGGCGGACATCGCCAGCGTCAGGCGCGGCTATGAAGACCCGGCCACTTTTATGATA
Organism: Massilia sp. NBRC 108631; assembly: GCF_059704565.1. Classification (NCBI taxonomy): domain Bacteria; kingdom Pseudomonadati; phylum Pseudomonadota; class Betaproteobacteria; order Burkholderiales; family Oxalobacteraceae; genus Massilia; species Massilia sp. NBRC 108631. Next base: position 10,423 of record NZ_BAAKJE010000183.1, on the reverse strand, counting down.
CGCAACGGCGGCGAGCCCGCGCTGCTGCTGGGCGTTGTCATGCGCGAGGGCTGGAACGGGCTGGACCTGGGCCGGGCGCTGGAGCGGGAAGTGGGCGCCATCAACGCCGCCATGCCGCTGGGCATGGGCCTGAGCAAGGTGACGGACCAGGCCGTCAATATCAGTTCGGCGGTCGACGAATTCATGGTCAAGTTTTTTGTCGCGCTGCTGGTGGTCATGCTGGTGAGTTTCCTGAGCATGGGCTGGCGCGTGGGCATCGTGGTGGCGGCGGCCGTGCCGCTGACGCTGGCGGCCGTCTTCGTGGTGATGGCCGCCACCGGCAAGAACTTCGACCGCATCACGCTGGGCTCGCTGATCCTGGGACTGGGCCTGCTGGTCGACGATGCCATCATCGCCATTGAAATGATGGTGGTGAAGATGGAAGAGGGCTACAGCCGCCTGGCCGCGTCGGCCTATGCCTGGAGCCACACGGCCGCGCCCATGCTGTCGGGCACGCTGGTCACGGCGGTCGGCTTCATGCCGAACGGCTTCGCCCGTTCCACGGCCGGGGAGTACACCAGCAATATGTTCTGGATCGTCGGCATCGCGCTGATCGCATCCTGGGTGGTGGCCGTGGTCTTTACGCCCTACCTTGGCGTGCAGCTGCTGCCCGAGCTCAAGCAGGTCGAGGGCGGCCATGACGCGCTGTACAACACGCCGCGCTACAACCGCTTCCGCCGGCTGCTCGCGCGCGTCATCACGCGCAAGTGGCTGGTGGCCGGCGCGGTGGTCGGCCTGTTCGTTGCAGCCGTGCTGGGCATGGCGGCCGTCAAGAAGCAGTTCTTCCCCATCTCGGACCGCCCCGAAGTGCTGGTCGAGGTGCAAATGCCGTACGGCACCGCGATTGCCCAGACCAGCGCGGCAGCCGCCAAGGTGGAGGCCTGGCTGGCCAGGCAGGCCGAAGCGAAGATCGTCACCGCCTACGTGGGCCAGGGCGCGCCGCGCTTTTACATGGCCATGGGGCCGGAACTGCCGGACCCGTCGTTTGCCAAGATCGTGGTCCGCACGGATAACCAGGAGCAACGCGAGGCTTTGAAGATGCGGCTGCGCCAGGCGATTGCCGACGGCCTCGCCAACGAGGCGCGGGTGCGCGTCACCCAACTGGTGTTCGGGCCGTACTCGCCGTTCCCGGTCGCCTACCGGGTCACCGGACCGGATCCGGACCGGCTGCGCGGCATCGCGGCCGAGGTGCAGCAACTGATGGAGGCCAGCCCGATGATGCGGACTGTCAACAGCGACTGGGGCACGCGCACGCCGGCGCTGCACTTCACTTTGCAGCAGGAGCGCCTGCAAGCGGTGGGGCTGACGTCCAGCGCCGTGGCGCAGCAGCTGCAGTTCCTGCTCAGCGGCGTGCCGCTGACCACGGTGCGCGAAGACATCCGCACCGTGCAGGTGGTGGCCCGCTCGGCCGGCGCCAGCCGGCTCGATCCCGCGCGGCTGGCGGACTTCACGCTGACCGGTGCCGGCGGGCAGCGCATCCCGCTGTCGCAGGTGGGGACGGTCGAAGTACGCGCGGAGGAGCCGGTCATGCGCCGGCGCGACCGCATGCCGACCATCACCGTGCGCGGCGATATCGCCGACGGCCTGCAGCCGCCGGACGTGTCCAGCGCCATCACGCGGCAGCTGCAGCCCATCATGGATAGGCTGCCGGCCGGCTACCGCATCGAGCAGGCCGGCTCCATCGAGGAATCGGGCAAGGCGACCGCCGCCATGCTGCCGCTGTTCCCCATCATGCTGGCGGTCACCCTGCTCATCATCATCTTCCAGGTGCGTTCGATCTCGGCGATGGTGATGGTGTTCCTCACCAGCCCGCTGGGACTGATCGGCGTGGTGCCCACGCTGATCCTGTTCCAGCAGCCGTTCGGCATCAATGCACTGGTGGGCCTGATTGCCCTGTCCGGCATCCTGATGCGCAACACCTTGATCCTGATCGGACAGATCCACCACAACAAGCAGGCCGGGCTGGACCCGTTCCAGGCGGTGGTGGAGGCCACCGTGCAGCGCTCCCGTCCCGTGATCCTGACCGCCCTGGCGGCCATCCTGGCGTTCATCCCGCTGACCCATTCGGTGTTCTGGGGAACGCTGGCCTACACGCTGATCGGCGGCACCTTCGCCGGGACGGTGCTGACGCTGGTGTTCCTGCCGGCCATGTATTCGATCTGGTTCAAGATCCGCCCGGCCCAATAAAAAACCCCGCCGTATCGCTACGGCGGGGTTTTTTTCAGCGGCTACGGATTACTTGAAGGTGTAGCCTGCCGACACGTACACAAAGCGGCCGCGCGGGTCGTATTGGTTGATGTCGTAGCCGGCCTGGAACTGGTTCGACACTGGCACGAACACGCCAGGCTGCTTGTCGAACAGGTTGCGTACGCCTGCGCTCAGCACCAGCGATTTCCAGCCTTTCCACGTCACGTTGGTGTCGTAGGTGGTCATGGCGCCGATGAAGTTGCGCTGGCCGTCGCCTTGGCGGAAGCCGGTTTCATAGCCGGAAGCGAAGTTCTGGGTCAGCGAGATGGCCAGAGGGCCCTGGGTCCAGGTGCCGCTCAGGGCATGACGCCAGCGCAGTACCACGCCGCCGTCCTGCGCGCCCAGTACCGGGTCGCCGTTCTTGTCTACCAGGGTGCCAACTTTGTGCGACAGGGTGCCGCCCGGGCTGGTCTGGTCGAACTTGTCCATGTAGGTACCGTTCAACGTGGTGTCGAAGCGGCCGAACGCGGTGTTCTGGCGGAACTGGGCGAACACGTCGAAGCCTTCGACGGTGGCGTTGCCGGTGTTGGCCAGGGTGGTGTAGATCAGGTCAACATCGTTGCCCTGCAGTTTCACCAGGTTGGCGTAAGCCGAGTCGCCGCGGCGGAAGCCGGACACCACTTCCTGTGCCGACGGGGTGGCCAGGATGTCGGATACCTTGATCTTGAACCAGTCCACGCCGAAGGTGAAGCTGTCGGCTGGCGACAGGACGATACCGATCGAACGCTGCTGCGATTCTTCCGGCTTCAGGTTAGGGTTGCCGCCGGATACGGCGTTAACTTGCAGCTGGGACTGGCCGGTTGCCGGATCGTTGAAGGTCTCCGACGAGCCGGTGGTCTGTGGTTGCCACAGGTCGCTCAGGGTAGGGGCGCGGAAGCCCGAACCTGCCGACGCGCGTACCAGCACCGACTTCAGTGGCTGCCAGCGGCCGTTCACTTTGTAGTTGTTGGTGCTGCCGACGTCGTTGTAGTCGTCGCGGCGCAGGGCGACGCCCAGGTCCAGGGTCTTGGTCAGCGGCAGGTTGCCTTCGGCGAACACCGAGTTGATGGTGCGCGACTTGTTCACAGGAGGTACGCTGCCGCCCAGGCCGGCGATGTCGCCGGTTTCCAGCGCAGGGCTAGGGGTGGTGTGGAACTTGTCCTTGCGCGACTGGATGCCGGCCGCGTATTGCGGGGTCAGGCCCATGAATTGCGGCAGTTCGCCGGCGATCTTGGCGTCGAAGGTGTTGCTGGTCGACTTGCCGGTCAGCGTGTCGCCCGAGTACTGGGCGGTTTTCAGCTTGTCAGCCAGCGCGCCGGTCTGCACCGCGCCTGGCGCCCATGGGTTCCAGTTGTTGGCAGGATCGTTGATGATCTTGGCGTACGCCACTTGCGAGAAGTAGCCGGCCGGCACGGTGCCGTGGATCTTGCTCTCGTTGGTAGCCAACGCCACTTCGTAGTCCTGGCCCCATACGGTGCCTTTCGAACCCAGTACCAGGCGCGACTGCTTGGCTTCGTCGACGCTGGTGCGGTTGCCGAAGTCGAACACGCGGCTGGTGATGGCCAGCGGCTTGCCGATCAGGCTGGTGAAGCCGTATTTGTTCAGGTAAGGCACGGCGATCGACTGGTATACCGGGTTGCTTGGGTACAGCAGCAGCGCTGGGTGCACGCCTTGCTTGGCGAACTCGCCGTCGGTTTCCAGGAAGGAGCGGCGTACCGGGCTGCCCTGGAAGCTCTGGGTCACGGTGGACTCGGAGTACAGTGCGTCGGCGAACAGTTCGTGGTTGGCGTTGATCTTGAACGCGCCGTTGGCGGTCAGGTTTTTCAGTTCGCGCTGAGGAATCAGGCCCACGAAGGCGGCGCTGTCGAAGGCGCAGTATGGCGTGTTCTTCGAGGTGTTGGTCGCGTTCTTGTACATCAGGATGGAATCGCACTTGCCCTGGTCGGCCAGCGGGTTGCCGTAGCCGGTGCCTGGCGCATTGCCGAAACCTGGCAGACGGTCGTTCGGATAGGTGCCCGGTACGATGCCGCCCTCGATGTTGCCCTGGCCGGTTGCGCCGGAAGCGTAATAAGGCAGGTTGTTGCCGGTGGCCGCGTAGGCGCGGTCGGCCGCTTTCAGCAGTTTTTCTTTTTCGTACGAAGCCGACACCACGACGGAGAAGCCGTCGGTGCTCATGTCGCCCAGGCCGCCGGTGATCGACGCCTTGGTGTTCTGGCCGCCGCCGCTTTCGCTAGGCGAACCGTAGCCGGCGGTGACTTCCACGCCTTTGAAGGATTTGGAGAGGATGAAGTTGACCACGCCGGCCACTGCGTCCGAACCGTACACGCCCGATGCGCCGTCTTTCAGCACTTCGACGCGCTCGATGGCTGCCAGCGGAATGACGTTGACGTTGACCGCTGCGCCGCCACCGCCGGCGAAGGCGGCCAGGCGGCGGCCGTTCACCAGTACCAGGGTGCGCTCGTCGCCCAGGCCGCGCAGGGAGATCGAGGACATGCCGTAGGTGGAGCTGCCGGCGCCGGTCGAGTTCTGGGTCGAACCGGACGAGGACAGGGCCGAGATCGAGGTCAGCAGTTCTTGCGTACTGGTGGCGCCGGTGCGGGAGATTTCTGCCTTGGTCATTACCTGCACTGGCAGGGCGGTTTCGGCGTCCACACGCTTTAGCGAGGAACCGGTGATTTCAACGCGCTGGATGGTTTCCGGTGCGGATTGGGCCTGGGCGGCATGCATGCCCAGCACCAGACCACCGGCGCAGATCAGGCGTACCGAACGGGACAAAACAGTTTCCTTCATCATTTAACTACTCCCAAGATGTACTACTTAGTGAAACGGCGTCTACGGCCGAGTTGAAAGATTTCTTATCTTTTCGACAATGCAGGCGGCTCGCCATTGATAAATGGCAAAGGTTAGCCAGTGGCTCATGTAATCATCTAGACAACGTGGTGTCAACGTGAAAAATTTGTGGTTTTTGGTGATTTTCCAGTTTTCCGCACGGTACGATAGTCCACGGCGATCCCGGCGGAACAGCGATGTTGGCGGCAAATATGGCTAAAAATCGCGGAACTTGCTGCCAAGATTGGGAACTATGTAAAAAATGGTAAAGAAGCGGAAAGCCGGTGTTTCATTGTTTACGACGAATAGTAAATAATGTAACCAGGCAAAGAAATGTCACCTTTTTGCTACAAAACGATACGTTGCGCTACAAAGCGATACCGCCGGCGTGAGCCGGCGGTGGAGCAGATGCAACAGATGGAACAGGCTGGGCGGTTAGAAGGTGTAGCTGCCGCGCAGGTAGATGGCGCGGCCGACCGCGTCGGTGTAGCGTGGGTCGTAGCCCTTCTGGAACAGCGTGCCCTGGTTGGAGAACGGCGGGTCTTTGTCGAGCAGGTTTTTCACGCCGGCCGTCAGGACCAGGCCCTTGATGCCGCTGTAGCTGGCGGTCAGGTTCCACAGGCTATAGGACGGCACTTCGTTCCGGAACTGGGGTTCCATGTCCAGGTTCTGGTCGGTGTAGCCGCTCTTGAACGATTGCGCCAGCGTGGCGCTCCACACGCCCATGCGCCAGTTCAGCGACGCGTTGTGCTTCCAGCGGAACACCGGGTTGTTGGCGGCATAGCGGCCCACGTTCTGGGTGTACGGGCCTTCGCGCTCGTCCTGGTATTCGTACTTGTGGACATAGGTCCCATCCAGCGCGAAGGTGAAGTTGCCGTAGGCGGTGCCGCCCGAGCGCAGCGTCAGCGACAGGTCGATACCGTCGGTGTTGACCTTGCCCAGGTTTTCCTTCAGGTCCAGGATGGCGAACGGCGAGCCGTCCGGATTGCGCAGGAAGCGGTCCTTGTACTTGGTGTAGTTGCCGTAGATAACTTCCTCGGGCAGCGCATTGATCTTGTCCTTCAGCTTGATGTTCCAGTAATCCAGCGCCAGGGTCGCTTGCGGGATCGGTTCGATAACGATGCCGGCGGCGAAGGTGCGCGATTCTTCCGGGCTCAGGTCCGGATTGCCGCCCTGCAGCTTGAACTGTTGCAGATCGCAGTCGCGCAGCGGGTTGGTGATCGGGTTGGACGACGGTACGCCGCCCGGGCACAGGATAGGATCGTTGTAGGAGTTGTTGGTGTCGTTCTTCGAGCGCGGCGCGTTCTTCTCGAACAGCGTCGGCGCGCGGAAGCCGGTCGAGGCTGAGCCGCGCAGCAGCACCTCCTTGGTGGGCTGGTAGCGCAGGCCCAGTTTCGGGTTGGTGGTGTTGCCGGCGTCGCTGTAGTCGTCGAAGCGGGTGGCCAGCTGCACTTCCAGGTCCTTGATCAGTGGCAAGCTCAATTCGCCGAACACCGCCTTGATGGTGCGCGAACCCGAGGTCGACTGCGAACCGGACAGGCCGGAGCTGGCGGCCTGGCCGGCGATGTCGCGGTTCACGAAGAAGTCCGCCTCTTCGCGGCGCAGTTCACCGCCGAAAGCCACGGCCGCCTTGCCGCCTGCCAGGTCCCACAGCTCGCGGCTGGCTTTGAAGTCGATGCCGGTATTGCGGGTTTTGCCGTCCTGTACCTTGCCGCGCAGCGCCACGCTGTCCAGGTAGGCCTTGCCTGCCGCGTCCTGCTTGCCGAACGGGTTCAGGATGCCGTTGGTGACGCCGGCTGCGAACGATTCGTCGCGCACATAGCCGCCGGTGAACCATTCCTCCGAGCGGCTCTCCGACAGGGTGAAGCCGGTTTTGTATTCCCAGCCGCGCAGCACGCCTTCCACGCCGATGCTGAGGCGGTCGGCCGCGCCCAGCGAATTGATTTCGCGCTGGCCCGCCTCGGTCGGCCGCCAGTTGACCGACAGGGGCTGGCCGGACAGGCCGGCCATGGCCGGTACGCCGCCACCCGGGTTGCCCGGGTAATATTTGCTGGTTTTCGGCAAGATCAGGCCGGTCTGCGGCGGCGGCGCGGTGTGCGACAGCACGTCGTTCTCGGCGTGCAGGTATTCGATGGTGGCCTGGTGGTCGTTGTTGATCTTGAAGGTGGCCTTGCCGAAGAAGGCGGTCTGCTTCTGGGCCGGCAAGTTGTCGATCAGGCGCGTGTAGTCCTGGCGGCAGGTGCCGCCGCCGCCGATCGGCAGCGAGTAGGGCTGGTCGCAGCCGCCGGCGCGGCCAGGGTTGCCGGTGATGTTGGAGCCCGGGTCGAAGAAGTTGCCGGGGAAGGTGGTGCCGGAAGTCAGGTTCAGGCCGCGCTCGGGGATCACGCCGGTCTTGGAGAATTCGCGCTGCTGCGAGGTCAGGATGTCGAGCTTGTGGTAGTCGAACACGCCGAAGACGTTGTAGCCGTCCTGGTCCAGGTTGCCGAAGCCGGACGAGATGTTGACGCGCTTTTCGTCGGCGCCGGGGGCGCGCGGCAGCAGGGCCTCGGCGGTGATGGTGGTGGTTTGCACCGAGCGTTTGGTGATGAAGTTGATCACGCCGCCGATGGCGTCGGTGCCGTAGATGGCCGAGGCGCCGTCGCGCAGCACTTCGACGCGCTCGAGCGCGCTGACCGGGATGATGTTCAGGTCGACGCTGGCGCCGTCGTACGGGTGGTTGGCGATGCGGCGCCCGTTCAGCAGCACCAGCGTCTTGTCGCTGCCCAGGCCACGCAGGTCGGCGCTGGACTGGCCGCCGGTGGGCAGGCCGGAGCTGTTGCCGCCGACCACGTTGCCGGCGCCGAAGCTGGAACTGTTGGAGGGGATCCGGTCCAGCACTTCCTGGGCCGTGGTCAAGCCTTGCTTGGCGAAGTCTTCGGCCTTGAACACCGTCAGCGGATTGGCCGTTTCCGATACCAGCCGCTTGATCGACGAGCCGGTCACTTCCACGCGCTGCATCGGCTGGCTGCTGTCCTGCGCCGAGGCGGCCTGGTTGGCCAGGCCCAGGCTCAGGCCCAGTCCGGCGGCGCACAGCAGGCGCACCGAGCGCGCGATTGTCGTTTCTTTCATCATTGCCCAAAACTCCCAAAAGAACATCGTTGTACATGTTATGGGCCGGTCCGCGCCGGATAGGCGCGTGGCCCTCGTATGGCAATTCTCTGAAGAAATGTTAATCTTCAAGCACAGAGATGTAACCACCGCCGGTTACCCATGTCAATAATGAAAGATTGTGTGTCAGCTTATTACAACGTGTCACGAATCACGCTGGGCAAGCGCGCGGTTTTGTGCAGGCGAACAAAAAGGGCGATGATCGCTCATCGCCCTTGGTCGGGAGTTAGGTGGAGTTTGCCGTCAGAAGACGGCCGATCCGCTTAAAACTTGTAAGTACCGCTGACGTAGAACTGGCGTCCCAAGGCGCTCGAATAGGACGGGTTGTAGCCGACCTGGTGCGAACCGGTGTTGCGCAAAGTGAACGGCGGCTTGCGGTCGAACAGGTTGATGATGCCCGCGGTCAGCTCCACATGCTTCAGCGGACGGTAGGCCGACTGCAGGTCGAAGGTGGTGTAGCTCGGCACGTCCAGCGTGATGCCGTAGCACTGGCCCGGCGCACCGGCCACGATGACGGCGCAATCGTCTTCCGTTTGCGGCTTGTCGGTGTAGCCGTTGCGGTAGTTCGCTGCCAGCGTGTGGGTAAAGCGGCTGGTTTCGAACGAGGTGGTGGCGCGGATCACATGGCGGAAGCTGACCTTGTCGTTCGAGCCGTAACGGTTCAAGCTGGTTTCCCACTGGTCGTCGGTGCCCGGCGTGGTGTAGCGCGACTTGATCAGGTAGGTACCTGCCAGGCGGCTGGTCAGGCGGCCGTCGAACAGCTTCATCTTGTGGGTGAAGTCGTAGTCGACGCCCTGGTTTTCCACCTTGCCGATGTTAATCGGCAGCAGCTTGATGGCCAGCACGTCCTTGCCCGTCGACCCGATGTGCTTGGTGGTAAACAGCGCGGCGTATTTGGCCGGGTTGGCGAAGATCAGGCCTTCGGAAACCGAGGTCACCTGGTCGCGGATTTCCACGTTCCACAGGTCGATTGCCATCGACAGGCTGTCGACGGGCTCGAACACCATGCCCACGCTCCATTGCCTGGACTTCTCCGGCTTCAGGTCCGGATTGCCGCCCTGGAAGGCTTCGAACTGCTGGCGCTGCACGCCGTTGCAGTAGGACGCCAGCGGGTGGCCGCCCATGCCGGTGGCGGCCGTCAGCGGGCACTGGTAGTTGCCGCCGGTGACGCCCCAGTCTTCCAGCGGACCGGCGATTTCCGTCATGCTGGCGGCGCGGAAGCCGGTGCCTGCCGCCGCGCGCAGCATCAGGTTCTTGGCGGCCGAGTACTTGGTGCTCACTTTCCAGGTGGCGGCGTTTTCCTTGCTGCCCACTTCCTTGCCGGTCAGGTTGTTGTCGATGGCGCCGATCTGGTCGTAGCGCACCGAGGCGGTCGCTTCCAGTTTCCTGGTGAACGGCATCACCAGCTCGGCGTAGGCGCCGGCGTTGTTGCGCTCGTAGTTGCTGTCCACCTGGGCGTTGTCGAACAGGATCTGCGCCTGCTTGGCGACGTCGGCCTGGTCGATGCGGAAGGCGGTGTTGCGGAAGTCCGCGCCAACGCCCAGCTGGGCGGCGCCGCCGGCCAGCTTGAACACTTCGCGCGAGGCGCGCGCGTCGATGCCCTTCATTTCCACGGTCTGCGTGTTGTAGGTGCCGCTGAAGCCGGTGTCCAGCAGGGCGCTGCGCATGGTCGCCGGCATCTCGCCCTGGGCGTAGCCGAACGGGTCGATGGTGCCGGCGTCCAGCGCGGCCTGGAACTTGTCGGCCAGCGGGAAGCCGCCCACGTATTTCTGGGTCTGCTTGTTCTTCGAGTAGGTCACCGCCGAGTTGATGTCCCAGCCGAACGCCTGGCCATCGACGCCGGCCACCAGGTGGGTGGCCTTGGTGCCGTAGTCGTAGGTGCGGTTGCCCATTTCATACAGGCGGTACTTGGCCACCACCGAGGTGGCGCCGGCTTGCTGCTCCGGCGTCAGGTAAGGCTGGATGTACTTGTTGTACAGCGCCGAGCCCTTGGTGATGCTGAAGTCGGCCGGGTAGGGCGCGATGCTGGCGACGATTTTCGCTTCGGTGTAGGCGAAGTCGAAGAAGCCCTTGAAGCCGGTGTTGCCCAGCTTCAGGCTGCCCGAACTGAAGACCGAGTCGCGCTGCGATTCCGGGTTGATCTCGATGGTGGACGGCGAGTCGTAGAAGCAGTTGCCGTCGC